>QMSF01000125.1 GCA_003649565.1 Thermoprotei archaeon
GGATAAGAGGTCTATTCATAGGCAATGCATCGAGGCTTGAAGAAGCCAATCAGTGCTGGGCATTAATGAAAGCTGCAGGCAAAATTGTTGAAGAGCTTGACCTCACATCGTCATGGTGTTCGTGCATCGGCTTGACAAGCAATAGCATCGATAAGAGGGTAGCCTTTGAGAGAATGCCCATACCTGAGCTTGCGCTTTCAGGTAATATAGTTATGGGCATAGAGCTCTTCAACTTAAAATGCAGGAGAATAGAATTTCGAGATATCCCGCTTGTGAAATTTGATAAACCCAAGCCTCCTCAATCACTCATAGATATCATGGCGCACATGGTTGAAACAAGCGTTGGAGATGTAGTTGCAAATCTCGAAGGTGTAATTGAGGATCTGGGAAGAACCATCGAAAAAACCATTAAGGAAGAGCTCGATGAGATAAGAAAATTGATGAGCGAGGGGATGAAAGAAGGAGTCGTATATGTGGAGCTTGATAAGCTGAGCGATGAAGTCTTCAATAATATATGCAAAAAGCTTGGGAAGCAAATTCTCGAAATGAAGGAGGAGGCCGAGAGGAAGCTTATGATCTAAGTCTAAGAAGGCTATGCCCTCTCGAATAACCTAGTCAGAAAAATTCTTAAACTACTGCACATAAACTCCCCCCGAGTCATAATCGTGGTGTTTAGCCATGAGCCAGCCTGAAGAGCGTGAGAGAGGCGTAGTTGAAGAGGCTAAAAAGAAAATTGCGGAGGAAGAGGCTAAGCTTAAGGAAGCGTTATCAAAGATCAAGCATAAAGTAATGGTTGTAAGTGGTAAAGGTGGTGTTGGTAAGAGCTTTGTTACAGCTAATTTGGCTATGGCTTTTGCTCTTAAGGGATATGCCATAGGCGTTTTAGATGCTGACATTCATGGCCCATCGATACCCAAAATGCTAGGCTTAAAAGGTGAAGCTCCAACTGTTGGACCTACAGGGGTCTTCCCGGTTATAGGTCCATTGAACATTAAGGTCATGTCAATGGACTTTCTATTGCCAAGTGATGAGGTCCCAATAATATGGAGAGGTCCATTGAAGATGGGTGCTTTAAGGCAGTTCATAGCTGACGTGATATGGGGAGACCTAGACATCTTATTTGTCGACTTGCCTCCAGGGACTGGTGATGAACCATTATCGATAGCTCAGCTTCTCCAACCTGATTTCGCAGTCATAGTCACAATTCCATCTGAAGTCTCAAAGCTAGTAGTCAAGAAGGTCGTGACGTTCTCGAGGACACTTAATGTTCCCGTATTAGGCGTCATAGAGAACATGAGCTATTTCGTATGTCCTAAGTGTGGCTCTAAGTACGATCTATTCGGCTCAGGTGGTGGAAAGAAGCTAGCTGAAGAAATGGGGGTTCCATTTCTAGGATCAGTTCCCATAGATCCATCGATAAACGAGGCTTGCGACAAAGGTGTGCCATACGTAGTTAAATATCCTGATAGTGAGGTCTCTAAGCTTTTCTTTGAGATAGTCAATAAATTTGAGGAGGAAATAAAGAAGAGGGCTCAAAAATAGCGTTATATCTTCTTTTTCTAACCCTTCTTTTTGAGTACACTTAAGAGGTTCCACGATCTATAGCTTTTTAGTCTATGAGGGCTGGTTAATGGAGGTAATAGACAGCTATCTACTATTGACATTGCTCTTCACGTTAGCTACTCTTCTTGCTTGGATATCAAAGAGATTAGGGCTCTCCTACGTCACTGGCTATATTATAGCTGGCGTTGCACTCAGCTACTTAATGCCTACAATTGCAGGGGAATTTACCCCTCTCTTAAACATATTTTCTGACATAGCAATAGCCCTCTTGGCATTTGAAGTTGGCAGAGAAGTTGGGCTTGAGAACATAAAGCGCATTAGCGCGGTCCCTATAGCCATAGGTCTAGGCGAGGTCCTAGCATCATTTACCGTTGCTACAATAATAGGCCTAGCCTTAAGGTTTAGCTGGAGCGATATAGCTGTGCTCGCATTGATATCCTCATTTTGCAGCACAGCCATAACCTACAAGCTAATGGAGGAACGAGGGCTTACAGGCAATATGAGGAGGCTCATCTTTACCGTTGCAGCTGTTGAAGACATAATAGTGGTATTAGCATTGACTCTTTTGCCGCAGATAGGTCGTGGTTACGTCGATCTCTTTAAGGCTATCGAGGCCATAGCCTTTTCAGTTGTCGTGGCCGTAATGCTCATAGTGGTGGGTGTCACCATAGTTAGGCGAGTCTTTGCCAGGATAGTCAAACCTGATGAATTCGGCTTGGCTGTATCCATAAGCTTGAGCTTCGCCTATGCGCTTATATCGAGAAGAGCAGGGCTATCACCTGCATTAGGAGCCTTTGCAGCAGGATTGGCTTTATCAGCTCATCCACAAGCCGATGAGATTAGCGAGCGAATGAAGCCTGTTAGAGAGGTTTTCCTCATAATATTCTTCATAACAATGGGCTTTAACGCGAACATATCGGCTATACCAGTATCGCAATTGGCATTAGCCTTTGCGCTTGGGCTTCTCGTAGTCTTGACAAGATTAATTGCCTTCTCATCATCGACTTGGGTTACGAGCGGCTATAACCTTGAAGAGGCCATTAAAATGGGCTTCTTCACTACGACTATAGGTGAATTCAGCTTAATTATTGCTTATGAGGCAACCAAACTTGGCATGGTTTCACAGCCTATGCTCATGATTTCAGCTGTATCTACGATATTCGCAGCCATAATATCATCAATTCTAACTAAAAAGTCTGAATATTATGCGAGTAAGCTCTCTTCCTTAATGCCGATGTTCATTAAGCTCTTTATCGATCACGCATCTAAGTACCTTAATAATGCGCTTGAGGGAAGAGTTAGCAAAGCAATTCGCGAGCTATTCATGAGAGTTTTGAGGGAAGGAGCGCTAATGGTCCTTACGGCCTTCATAGCTTCCTCTACACTTTACGTTGTAGATGGCACATTAAAGTACCCATACAACTTTGTGACATCAACGATAATTGTTGCTGTAGCCATAGTAGTAATATTAAAGATAGCGCAGAGGCTTTACATTCATGCAGATGTCTTATGCTTCAAGTTCGTATGTAGAAGCGATATTTTAAATCCAAGTGTTAGAAGGCTTTTGACGAGCTTAATATTCATAAGCCTAATGTCATTGACTATTCTCGTAGCTCTCTTAACTTCAAGCCAGTATATAGCATCATTGATAAATAGGATCATCGGATCAGATTTGGGTTATGCCATTACGACGATCTTAATCGTTGGAGTGTTAGTGGTGATATTCTTAACAGCCTTGTCTAAGTTGAAGAAGCTCCTCCTCGGTTCTTGAAGCTAAGGGACATAGTGGATCAGGCATTTTTAAGTCGCCGTATATTGTCTTGGCTCTCGCGTGACAGCCTCCAAGACATATGCTTGCATATTTGCATGTTCTGCATGAGGCCTTTAAGCCTAATGGTGTAGATAGGCTCCTAACGAGCTCATTGCTTAGATAGTCTTTCCAAGCCTTTGGAACGCCTATCTTGACTGTTGTGACCTTTATGTCGAGAGTGTCGCATAGCATTATGCTGCCGTCAGGAGCTATGTCGAGGCATGAATTTATCATGCATGGACATATGGTGACCATGCTCGAATTTATGAAGGAATGCGCGAATGGTGAACACCAGAACTCTATGTTAAAGCCTGTTTCTTCAGCTGCTTGAGCTGCTGAGAACAATGCTTCTTTGACCATGCTTGGCGTTGGCATTAAGCTTCTATTTGCCCTGCCAACCGGTATTACTGGGATGAGGGCTGCGCTCATAGTCTCTATCTCAGCGCATAGCCTGACATAGTCGCCTGCCTCACGATAGTTTATCGTGTTTATCGTCATTATGGGTCTTAGTCTTGCACCAAGCCTCTTAAGCTTTCGAACCTTATCTAGCAGCATATCGAGGAAGGGGCCTCTTATTTTAGCGAATGTCTCCTTAGTGACACCATCAATGCTTACTTGTATTTCGACATCTCTCTTAGCTAAGAACTCCATGAAATCCTCCGTTAATAGAATTGTGTTCGTAACTATGCTTACCTCTAATCCTCTATCTTGAGCTTCGATGATTAGCTTAGGCAAGTCATCTCTAAGAGTAGGCTCACCACCGGTAATTGAGAAGTGTTCAGCTTTAATTTCAGCCAAACCTTCAATCATCTTCACGGCTTCATCAGTTGACATCTCGTTCATGCCGTTAAAGCGCGCAGCATAACAA
>QMSF01000126.1 GCA_003649565.1 Thermoprotei archaeon
ATTCAGGCATGAGGAGAAGGCTAGAGGATTAAAGAGGTAGAGAAAAAGCGAGGATATTTAGCCCCGAAGGTTCGGGAGTAGCCTTAGCCTGTCTGAATAGGTACTGTGTAGGTGTGGCTTACAGTCCTGCCATTAGCGAAACCGCAGACAATCTCAAAAGTTAGCGCATTCTTAGCACTTACAGTACCACCATCAGTCCAATCATCACATATCAACTGAACTTCTTCACCTGCTGACAGCTTTTCAAAGTCGCTACCATCAGCAAGCTTCACTAAAAGCTCCACGGGGGTAGCTAGCTTCGAACCATCAGCCGCTATGATTCTAACCTTAAGCGAGGTAATATCTACTGTGCCTACATTCTTGAGGGCTATCTCAGCTCTGCCATTATCGTAGGCGACTATGGTAGCCATGTAGTCAGTCTTGACAAAGGCTCTGAAGCTCCATGTATACACTACCATGCCTATTCCTATCACTAGGGCAATGCCTATTACAAGCCAGATTATCCTCGAAACCGTCAACTCCATTATAACCACCTAAGCGTGAAGGAAAAAGGCCTTAAAAGAGGTTCCCTAGGTATTGAAGTCCACTATTGCTCTCTAAGCATCCGCATCGAATTCCTAGTGTGACTCTTTGCATCCTAGTTAGCTATGAGCTGGGTTCGCCTCTTTATATTCAGTCATCGGTTCATATAAACATTACATAACATAGCGGAGAGCGAATATTTCTAGATCAAGTATTTTTAAGGGCAGACATAATGAGAAAATGAGGAAAATGTACTAAGGTGTACATAATGAGAGAGAAGGATCTCTACCCAATAGTTGCAAACTTCTTCCAAAAGAAGGGCTATCTAGTATTATGCGATTACGTAGTCCATCCCTCACTAATACGTCCAGACATAATAGCCTTAAGTCCTTCACGAGAAGATGAAAGATATTATGTTTACGATAAGCATTCAGAGATAACAAGCGTAGAAGTAAAGAAGTCGAGAAGAGGAATTGTAAAAGCATTAATACAAGCACTCGAATACGCTACCTTCTCAGAGTATGTCTATATAGCCCTTCCATACAACTGCATCGTAAGAGATCTTGAAACACGGTTAAAGAAGTTGGGCTTTGGGCTTCTCTCAATTGCAGGAAGTGTTGTTACTAAGCGTATTGAAGCACAGAAGAATAAAGTGAATCAAGAGGTAAAGGCGGTCGTGATGAAGAGATTGCACCTAAAAGGGGGGTGTGTCATTCTTCGAAAGGGAACTAGGATCACAGAGGAAATACTCGCTTAAAAACCTTGACATCATATATCGGCTTACCACTCCTCCAGTACTACGTGAACCAGCCTGGCTTTCTGAGACGAATCTTGGAAGATAGCTGTAATCTTAACACCTATGACTTGACCAACCTTAAACCCAGTCTTCAATATCTTAATATCATTGATAGCGCCCTGCTCGCCACCCTTAAGATTCAAGCTAACAGTAGCTGTGCCACCTGCAGTCAATTCGATTCTAATTTGCTTGATAGGAACATTCCCGGTATTCTTTATCGTAGCGAAGACATGGACGTACCTTCCATCATAATAACAATGCACATCGTAGGCTGTGAAGTCCTTTGTCGTCATAAATCTTGGGATCCAGCTGAATAGGCTAAAGATAACTAAACCAGCTACGCCTAGCACAGCCAGTATCCAGAGGATATGCTCAGTAGTAACCTGCATCCAAAGCCCATTAGAGGGGCTTAATGGGTTAAAAAGCGGGCTTCAAGGCTTAAGGATAATCTTAGTCACTCCCTCCTTAGGAATATCATATTCATAGACTAGGTAAGTAGCATTATAGGCATAGACTCTCAGTGGATTAAGCTCACGGGCTTCGAATACTAGTGTAGTGTCGTAGGAGCTTGGGACTATCAGGGCTAGAATGCCTCTCTTGACGTGCACTTCATACTCGTAGTGATAATCTACTACTTCACCCTTAGCCTCCTTAAGCTCAACTTCAAAATATGCTTTACCCGAACCTTCGGAGCTAGGTATTGTAGCAACCCACCAACCGTCCTCATAAGTGAATTCGGTAACTGCTTCACCGCCAATTACTAGCCTTTCGGGTCTGATGTTGAAGGCAACCTTAGAGGCATCCTTAAGCTCTAATGAGCCCACTAGGCCTGAAGGCTTAAGATTTAAATCAAGTCGTTTAGCTTCACTCCACTTCTCATAGGCTATAAAGCCCCATAGCTTCTCAAGCCTTAGATCCATTATCACCTTCCCCCCATAGCTCTCAACACTAACCTTAATCCTAACCTCTGAAGGTTCATCAACTTTAAACACAAAGCTTCCAGGATAACCTTCAAGCCAGACCTTATTATCACGGCACTTCAGCTTGAACGTCCTCCAGCCATACCTGCCAACATAATACGTTTTACCAAGCCATGTAATGTAGCTCTTATAATTCTTGGCATAGGCCTTAAGACTAACGGTACTACCGTCAAAGCTTATTGTAACTGAACCACTACAACCCCACCGACAGCTCCCATAAGAGATGTAAATCTTGATAATTATATCGAAGTTAATGTTGGTGTACTCATGCTCAGAAGTCCAGCTTTTTGAAAAACCCCCTAGTGCCACGCTAATCTTCAATCTTACAGGATCCTCCTCATACTCTTCATAATAACTTTTACAAAGCTTGAACTCAATACTAGGAAGGACAGTGTAGAGTATAACAGGCGTCTTCCTCCTCTCTACCTCAACATGACCATGCTTAAGCTCATAAGATTGTCCAAGCCATACATGAGTCGCATTAGCATGAATTGTGATCAGTGGGCCATAGTCAGCACTTGATAGCACCTTCCTTCTTAGAGGAACTTCAATCTCATGTCCTTGATAGACTAGCTTGAGCTTACCATCCTTGATGATTATTAGGGCTTCTAAGCCTATGTCGATTACCTTAACTCCTGAAGCGTGCTCAACCTCGTAGGCTAATCGTCTAGCTATAGCGTGAAGATCTGGCCTAGGGTTTACAAGATGATAGCATACTTCTGCTAGGGCTACTAAGCTTATTATGATGCATGCTAGCTCTAAAGACCTCATGAGGCATATGCCTACAGGCTAAAAAGATGCTTATCCTGTACTCCAGCACTCGCACACTATCACAAGCTTAAGTAAATCCTGAGGTTTCACATGAATCCTAGCCACTACCTCACCATCAATAGTGATTGAGGCTATACCTGCATAATCATAACTCCTCAAGTAGACAACCTTAGTGGAATTAGCATAGCTCAAAGTCACCCCAGGCTCTAGCTTACCCTTGATGATGAATAGTGTTATCTCAACGACATGAACCATACGACCATACTCCATGACGACATAATAATTTACAGTAGGCTTTGGATCTACGATAACCCACGAACCTTCGTGATAGACACTAACACGCCTAAAACGCTCAAACCCCTTGTCAGGCGGACTCCCCCGAATTACTTCAATCTCCTTTGCATATACTGGGACTTTAATCCTGAGCCTGTCATATTCAAGGCTTAGAATTAATGGTTCCTCCTTAGGCTTTATAATGGCTAGAGTTAAGCTCACGTGCTCAGTACTCCAGTCCTCAACAAGCCTAACAGGGTGCCTCTGTTCAATAGCCTCAGCAACCTCAACAGCCCTACCCCTAAGATACTCGAAGGTGTATTGACTACCATAAATCCATGGTCTTAAGAGCATTAACACTAGGACTATTACGGCCACTATTGAAGCGAATAAGGCCACCTTCTCAACAGTTCTCATAGGAAGTATGCATTATGGAAGAAAAAGAGGCTTTACTTCTTTTAATAAATAGGGGCTGTCATCGGTTCTTAGTCCTCCAGCCCCTACCTTATGAGACCCCCGGCCCAAGGATATAATCATCAAAAGCTTAAAAGGAGGACTTCTAGCAAAAGCTGTACTCGAAGGTTCGAGACGCTATCATTACTCTTACAAGCAACACTATTAATACCCCGTGTGTAAATACCATTTTAGATGACTCAAAAAGTTACTAGACACAAAAGTAGGAAACCAGCAGGTCTTCTCGTAGCAATAATACTCACCGCAAGCCTAATCATAGCCATAGTAAACCACTTAATAGATAAGATCAACTACTACAAATACGAACTCTCCATACTAAAACATAAATACAGAGAACTAGAGCAGATAAAAGAGGAGTACCAAGAACTAAGCAGACAATATAACGCTACAATAAACAAACTCAACCA
>QMSF01000127.1 GCA_003649565.1 Thermoprotei archaeon
CTAGCACTCTTCTTACTACATCAACTTCTTTTGAGGATTCAGCGTACTTTAGCTTATGTAATGTTGAGACTAAGTCAGCGCCATCATCAATCGTTATGTCGGGAGACTTCGATAAGACGTTGCCGATGGCTTCGTAATAACCATTGAAGTCCATCCCCCTCCATGCATATACATTAACTCCTATTGAGGCGAGATAAGCTGCTACTTCATCTTGCGTTGAGAGGGGGTTGGATGCGCATAAAGCGACTTTTGCACCTCCTTCGAGTAATGTTTCCACAAGGACGGCTGTTTCCTTTGTTACGTGTAGACAGGCTCCAATGACGAGACCAGCAAGGGGTTTTTCTTGGTGAAACCTCCTCTTTATCTCTGCTAAGACGGGCATGTGATCTCTAGCCCATCTAACCAGGTTACTTCCTTTTTCTGCAAGCGCTATGTCCTTTACTTTGTAGTCCATTATACTAGTGCCTCCTTGAGGGCTTCACCGCATTTACAGGTTCTTTCGGCAGGTATTCGCGGTATAAGCTCAGCCAATAGTCTTCTTGCCTTATCTACGTTTTCAGACATGACTCTAGCCACTTCTTCGGCTGTCACATGTTTAGGAGCCCACACATCATAGTCTGTGACCATGGTTATCGCCAAGTAGCAGAGTTCAGCCTCTCTAGCAAGGTTTACTTCAGGCACTAAGGTCATCCCTATGACGTCGGCGCCCCAACTCTTGAAAAGTCTTGATTCAGCTCTTGTTGAGAATCGAGGGCCTTCAATGCATATGTATGTCCCCTTATCATGGAACTTTATATTTAGATCACTAAGAGCTTTAATGGCGATCTCTCTTAGTTGAGGGCAGAAGGGATCTGCAAGTGATACATGGCATACTAAGCCGCCATCATAAAACGAGTACTCCCTCTTCTTCGTGAAGTCTATGAATTGATCTATTACAACTATGTCGCCAGGAGCATAGTCCTCTCTTAGACTGCCAACAGCCGATACTGCTATGACTCTTTTTACGCCTAGCTCTTTAAGGGCCCATATATTGGCTCTGTAATTGATTTTGTGAGGAGGTATTTTATGTCCTCTGCCATGCCTAGGAATGAATGCTATCTTCTTGCCTTTATACTCGCTGATAAACACAGAATCCGATGTTGGACCATAAGGCGTGTAAACTTTAATTTCTTGAGGAGAACCGAACATTGAGGGGTCATAGAGGCCTGAGCCACCTATGATGCCTATTTCAGCTTTTTCTCCAAGCATGTAGATCCCAGGACAACATTAAAGACTCAAGCTAAAATCAGTTACGCCTTAAGGGTATTAAAGCAAATAAGCTTTAGGCACATAAGATTCTATTCAGGTGTTTAACGCTATGCCTCAGAAGATGAAGGTTAAAGTCGTTAGTTGGGATGAAGTGGTAGGCTGGTGTAAGGGGCTGGCAAAGAAAATTAGAGGATCCGGATTTAAGCCCGATGTCATTGTTGCTATAGCTAGAGGAGGATTTACCCCTGCAAGGCTCTTATGTGATTATCTTGACGTCGTAGACTTATTAAGCATAAAAATCGAGCACTGGATTGAAACTGGAAAGCATAAAGAGGAAGCAACCATAAAGTACCCATTTAATTACGATTTTAGCGGTAAGAAGGTGCTAATAGTCGATGACATAGCAGATACCGGTAAGAGCGTTGTAGTTGCTAAGAAGCATATTTCAGAGGTTTGTAAACCTGAAGAGCTGAAGACTGCGACTATGCAGCTTATACCGGCTACCTCAATGATTGTCCCCGATTACTACGTTGATGAGGTCAAGGAGTGGACGTGGTACATGTATCCATGGAACTTCACGGAGGACATGGTCAATTTGATAATGAGAATAGTGAATGAAAACCCTGAGGAGAAGTGGAGTGCTGAGGCCATATCAGGAAAATTCAAAGAGTGGTATGGAGTGGAGTTTCCACTCGAAGTATTTAGGGAAGTGCTTGAAGAAATGGTTATTAGAGGAAAACTTGTGAAAATAAATGGTCTCTACATTAAGAAGACTTAGTATCATAGAGCCTCTTAGTGAAATAGTTTCTAGCATAAATGGCTGCTGCTGGATTATGACCTGTAACCCTATCTTTTACTATTAATGTCACGACTGGCGCGTTTGAATGCATGTAGAAGAGGGCATCATGACCGACACACAGCCCTATAACGCCATTCACTTCGGTGTTAAGCTTGTTTAGTATTAAGGCTTGGGCTATTGGATTGCACATAGGCTCAAAGTCGCCGGGCCTCATCTTCACATCTTCACCCAAAATGAGAGCCTTGTCTATCGCGCCGCATTTACATGCTACCGAGAAGACTTCAAAGCCTAGGCGCTCTAAATACTCGACTACGTGTCTAGCTACATCAGTTAAGCCCATGCAAAAAGCTATGCCCACTCTCTTGACTTCCAATGCTTTGCAAAACTCTGCGAATTCCCTTATTCTAGGCCAAATAGCATATCCTTCCTTCTCGACTTTAGCTGCAATTCTCGCGATATCTTTTTTATGATTTGAATAAAGCTTTAATGCATCATTAAAAAGATCGCTCATCGTATTCATGGGGCAGTTAGCTGGTGGCTTTTTACCAGTCCTACATGCCTGAATATTACACTTTGCACAACTCATCGTTTAAAGCACCGAGTAGAAATAAAAATCAATCTCCTAGAATTAATTTCGGGTTAACCATGAGGCTTGAGGCTAAGAGATCTGATGGAAGAAAAATAGTAATAGAAATAGATGATGAAGTTTTAGAGATATTAAAGAAAGAACCATCTGAATATAGGGTTAGCACTGATTGTTGTGGTACTGTAATTGTCCCAATAGAGCTTAAGCCCCCTAAAGAGGATGATTATGTTGTTGATTTAGGCGGAAAGTTCCTCTACATATCGTCAACTCAAGCCTTATGGGTGAGGAGAATAACCTTAGATATGTTCAGAGCTTGTTGTTTCATCTAATTCTTGATCTTCTCGGGCGTATAGATCTTTTCTTTGTGCTTCAAGCATTTCTATCGGTTTACCTTCAAACTCAGCTGCGCACAACACCCTGACCTCTCTCTTCTTAGCCTCCTTGAATACTTGCTCCATTTTCTGCTTGTAGCTCATGTCCCTCATTAAGTGATGTTCTAACACCATGATTTTTACTGGAGTTTCATGTATCACTTTAATTAGATTGTTTATGGATTTTTCCAGGTCTGCATGAGAGTACTTATAGCCTAACATGTATGTCATGGGGCCATCAACTATTAGGATGTCGGGCTTCTCTCTTAGTATAATGTTGAGCTGGCCTTCTAGTGATGGTCCTTCAACATCTGAGGTGAAGAGGAGCTTTTGCTCGCCATCGTATATTGAAACCATAACTACGTAGCCTAGTTTCGTATTAACACCGTGAGGTATGGGCTCTGAAATTCTTATAATTGTTGAGCCGACCTTTATTTCCCTCCCATCGGCGTATTCGTATGTCCCTCCGACTTCACTTATTTTTGAGAGGAAATATGCCGCTCTTCGTCTTTGGCTAAAGTTAATGTTTTGTGTTGGATGTTTGACATAAACATGCTTTTTAGTTAGAAGTTCTGGTGCGTTGGGCTCGTGATGGTCATAGTGGTAGTGGGTTATGATTACATGCGTGCAGTCAATGAGGTTATCTGCTATGAGAAGCCACATGTCATTTAGCCTTTTTATCTCTATCGGATGAGGTGGAAGGCCGTAACGGTATGGTGCTAGGGCTACTCCTGGATCTATCATTAATCTCACGTCCTTAGTCGTAACTAGAGTCGCCATGGATCTTACTCCCATGCTGTCATAGGCGAGGAGCTTAATCTCCATAACATTACCGCCTCGCGAGCCTCATCTTCCTTCCGCTAAGCCAACCCATATTTGCATCTGGATGGCAGTCGAATATCGGAATGTAAGGCTTTATATCAATGACAGGACTGCCGTCAATAGCATCAAGGCATTTCACCCTAAGCCGGAGACATCTTCTCTCAATCAGCTCTACTACACAAAGACATATCGGGTTAGGTCTATTTGGACTGCGTGTCGCGAAAAGACCACGAGGGGTTTCGTCATGAGGGGTCTTAACTGTGAAAGATGTAAAAGATGCTTCGTTAGCCCAGTATAGCACTATTATGTGATTGAATAACTCTAAGTCTTTTAGTGCTCCTTCATATTCTTCAGAGATC
>QMSF01000128.1 GCA_003649565.1 Thermoprotei archaeon
GTCGATACCCTCAGGGAAGGGATATTTATTTGTGGATGCGCTCAAGGCCCCAAAGACATAGCTGACACAGTTGCTCAAGCAAGCGCAGCTGCGGGTAGAGCATTAAGACTAATAAGTCAGGGTAGAATAGTTATTGAGCCAATCAAGGCATACGTAATTGAAGAGCTATGCGATGGCTGCGGAAAATGCATTGATAAGTGCCCATTGGGGGCAATTACAATAGAAAATAAAATCGCAAGGGTAAATGAGGCCATATGCAATGGATGTGGAAGCTGCATACCATACTGCCCTAGAAATGCCATAGACTTGAAACACTATACTGAGGAGCAGTTAATAGAGGAAATCAAGGCACTATTGGCAAGTAAGGAGGAGGGAGAAGTTAGGGTAATAGCTTTCTTCGACGACTCATGCACCTATAGGGCAGCAGATCTAGCTGGAACTAGTAGGCTAACCTATACAAGTAAAGTTAGAGTTGTCAGGATACCCAGCTCAAGCAGATTAACTCCAAGAATAATTCTAAGCGCATTCAAATATGGAGCTGATGGAGTATTTATTGGAGACTGCCTACCCGGGGGATCACCATACCATCCAAGAGTACTTGATGTAATAAATGACCTAATAAGAAAAACTAGAACCTTAATGAGGAGATATAGAATCGATGCTAGAAGGCTGAGATTTGATACAATAGCAGTCGATACTGCTGAGAGATTAGCAAAAGACCTTGATGAACTTGTAGTATTGGTTGAAAGACTGGGACCTCTCAAACCTGAAGATAGGGATAGAATTAAAGTTTAAGGGGGTATGTGTAGTTGTTTAAGGGATTAGCTCAGAAGGTTTATGAGCTAACTAATGAAAACGTGTATTTATGCCATCAATGCGGAACTTGCAGTGGCAGCTGTCCATTAGTGAACCTAATGGATATACCGCCAAATCAAGTTATTAGGATGATCCAGCTGAACATGCTAGATGTTTTAAATGCTAAAACAATATGGATATGCGCTTCATGCTATAATTGCACGGTTAGATGTCCTAGAGAAATCGACATTGCACGGGTAATTAATGCGTTAAGAAACATTAAGATGAGAAAAGGAGAAGCAGTTGTCGATTTGAGGAGAGTACCTCAAGTTGGAGAGCTACCTCAACTAGCCCTAGTAGCAGCTTCTAGAAAGCTAATGGGGTGAGATGATGAAGCTCATGTATTTCCCGGGATGCACCCTCAAAACAACAGCCTTAAATTATGAGGAAACAGCACTAGCAGTTGCAAGGAAACTTGGCATAGAGTTAATTGAGCTCGAGAGATGGAATTGCTGTGGAGTAGTATTTAATTTGGCAGTTGATAGCGCAATGCACCATGTAGCTGCGGTCAGGGACCTAATAAGAGCACAACAAATGAGCAAGAAGATTGGAGATAATAGGCTCGTTACACTATGCTCAATGTGCTTTAACACGCTGAAAAGAGTTAATGAACTCGTCAAATCCGATTATGAAAAGCTAGAGACTATAAATAAGTTCATGGATGAGGAGGAGGACTATCAATGTGAAATTGAAGTCAAGCACTTCCTAGAAATACTTAGAGACGATATTGGTTTCGAAACCATAGAAAAGTCGACCACTAAGCCACTCAAGAACCTGAAAGTCGCCCCCTACTATGGATGCACACTAGTGAGGCCAAAAGATATTGGAATAGATAGCCCGGAAAATCCACAAGTAATTGAAAATCTAGTTCAGGCTATTGGAGCTGAGCCAGTGAAGTTTCCATATAAAGTCAAGTGCTGCGGCTCCTATGACATAGTATATGACAGAAAGATAGCTGAGCAAAGAGCAATTGAAATTAGGAAAGCAGCATCAAGATGGGGTGCAAATGTAATCGTGGTTACATGCCCACTCTGCCATTACAATTTAAGCCTTCAAGTACGGGCACCTGAAATTCCAATCGTATACTTTACTGAGCTTATGGCTATAGCCCTAGGAGTTGATGAAGTTTTGGATCCCCAAGTTAGGAGGATCATCTACTCAATTATGGGGGAGATTAAATGAGTATTGGAAAAGTAGAGGGGAAGGAAGAGAAGAAAATGAAGATGGTGAGAATATACATCATGGGCAAGATGTATGAAGTACCTGAAGGACTCACCATAATGAAGGCAATGGAGTATGCAGGATATAGGTTCATTAGGGGCTGTGGGTGTAGAGGGGGATTCTGCGGTGCATGCGCTACAGTCTATAGAATTGGAAACGACTATAAACTATATACTGGACTTGCATGTCAAACAACAGTGCAGGATGGAATGTATCTAGTTCAAATACCATTTGTACCAGCTGAAAAACCCAGATATGACATTGATAAGCTGAGGCCAACAGCCTCAACAGTAATATCAATATTCCCTGAGGTCACGAGATGCGTTGCATGCAATACGTGCACTAAGTCATGTCCGCAAGACATAGAGGTTATGGATGCAATTCAGGCAATTATAAGGGGAGATCTAATTAAGGCAGCTGAGCTCTCATTTGACTGCATAGCATGCGGAATCTGCAGCATGAGATGTCCAGCAGAAATAGTTCACTACCATGTATTTCAGCTAGTTAGGAGACTTTACGGTAAGTATCTAGCAAAGAAAGCTAAGCACTTAGAGCAGAGAGTAAATGAAATACTTCAAGGGAAGTACGCTGAAGAACTTGAAAAGCTAACTAAAATGAGCATTGAAGAGCTGAAGAAACTGTATGAGACACGTGAAATAGAGAAGGTTGAGGTGATTAAGAGGTGAGCCAAGTAGCTGGATATCCTGATTACATGAAGAAGCTAATTGAGAAGGTTGAAGAAACGAGAGATAGAAGATTAAGAGAGGAGTATAGGAGAGTTACACCTGAGGAAAAGGAGGAGTTATTGAGGAAGTGGCATCCAGACTATAGACCTGAAGGTAAGAGGCCATTAAAGGTTGGCCCAAGCAAGGGGCTCATAGTTCCACATGAAGTTGCCAATTTAATAGAGGCATATCCACTCATAGATCCAAGGCAAATAGACCTCAGCAGAGTAGACTATGATGTAGACATACTAATCATCGGTGGAGGTGGAGCAGGAGCAAGTGCAGCCATATGGGCAAACATAAGCGGCATACCTGCAGACCGAATAATGATTGCAACCAAACTTAGATTTGGCGATGCAAACACTAAGATGGCTCAAGGAGGAATTCAAGCAGCAGATAGACCTGAAGACAGCCCAATATTGCACTTCATAGATGTAATGGGTGGAGGGCATTTCGCAAATAAACCTGAGCTTGTGAGGAGATTAGTTGAAGATGCACCCTTCATAATTAAGTGGCTTGAAGATCTCGGGGTAATGTTCGATAAAGATGCTGAGGGAAATATGATTGAAGTGACAGGTGGAGGAGCATGCAGGAGAAGGCTGCATGCATGCAAGGACTATACTGGACTGGAAATAATGAGAGTCCTAATGGATGAAACACTTAATAGGGGAATTCAAATACTCGAATTTTCTCCTGCAATAGAATTGCTAACTGACCCAGATACAGGAGCTGTTACGGGAGCAGTTCTATGGAATCTTGAAACAAAGGAATACTATATTGCCAGGGCAAAGGCAGTTGTACTTGCAACCGGAGGCTATGGAAGACTCCACATTCAGGGATTCCCAACAACCAATCACTATGGAGCAACAATGGATGGAGTAGTAATGGCATATCGCGTGGGAGCTAGATTAAGGGATTTAGATGCAACCCAATACCATCCAACAGGCGCAGCATATCCCGAGCAAATAGTTGGATTACTAGTAACCGAGAAGTGCAGAAGCCTAGGTGCACAGCTAGTAAACATTGATGGTGAGCAGTTCATATATCCACTTGAACCAAGAGACGTAGTTGCATCAGCAATTATTAGGGAATGCTATGGGAGAAATAAGGGAATCATAACTCCAACGGGAATGCGTGGAGTTTGGCTGGACACCCCAATGATAGAGGAGATCCATGGTAAGGGAACCATTCAAAGATACCTCTCAGCAGTGCATAGGATGTTTAATAGATTCGGCATAGACCCAACCAAGGAGCCAGTTCTAGTATTCCCAACACTGCACTACATGAATGGAGGAGTTGAAATAAACGTCAAAGCTCAAGTACTGAATGGCAAGGGAGAACCAATACCAGGCTTCTTCGCGGCCGGAGA
>QMSF01000129.1 GCA_003649565.1 Thermoprotei archaeon
ACATTACACTCAGATGTCATACTGAGAAGCCTAAATGAGCTTAAAGACTACATCGAAAAAGAGGGCTTAGAAAAACTGTTAAGCTAAGGTATATGGTGTTGGAGATGGCTTGCATAACCGAGGACATTATAGAGGAAATTCTGAAGGCGATTAAGATGGCTGTAGAGCTCAAGAGTAGGGGGCTTAATCAAGCAGCCATACAAAGCTCATTAAATAAAATGACGTGGAGGTGCGTTGAGCCCATAAGCGTAGGTGATGATTACTCCCTCGTGTTTAAAATATCTGGTTTAAAGCCATGTAACAAAGGTGAAATTGAAGCTCAAGAGATAGGTGAAGTAGTGGAGCCTATAAGGAATTTCCCATTAGTCGTAAAGCTCGATAAAGGGTACATAGCAATTGGAAGCTCAGCTTTACGTACATCACTTAACGTTTCTAAAGAAGCCTTGACAAAGATTATTCGGTTATGCGTCAAGCCGTAATTTCATGGTAGCTTAGCATCCTTATATCATATTTCTCCTCTACGTAACTCCTCATCGATCTTAATATGCTATCCTCAGTCACAAGATCCTCTCTTAGATGTATTGCTGTAGCAAGTATTATTGAGTCTATGTAGTCGGGAATAGCTTTATGAAGTTCATGGGCCTTCTCTACTATATTGGAATCATAGAAAGGAATCACATTGAAGGCTCTAAAGATCACGTCAATGGCCCTTGAAACATTCTTAGGGCTTATGCCAAGCTTAGAGGCCTTGGCTTGAAGCTCAAATATTGAGATTAAACTCAACTTCAAATCGCTAAAGTCAATTTTGACCTTTGTTCTTCGCTCAGCTATAGCCTTTAGAAGATCACATGGTATGGCAATTCCACTCAATGGTAGGATGTACGTCGTATCAATTATCATCTACTCTCAATCCTCTTACTCAATTTTCTACGAAAAGCTTCGAAGTCTTCAATCGCAATCGTAACTACTTTATCCGAATGTATCAGCTCAAGAAGCTCATTTCTAGCACTCAATGACTCTTTCAGGAGCTCATTTATGACCTTGGATATCGCCTTAGATGATCCATATCTCCTAATGCTCTCTCTAACCAGCTTCTCGTAGACCTCATCTTCCAATAGTATGGTTGTACGCTTAACCATATAACCACACAGTAGCTATTATGCTTGGATGCTTAAATTTCTTAAAGGGTGTATTCCTTCTTCCTTCGCCTTAAGAGGTATATGAAGAATGGTCCTCCGGCTAATGCCGTTATTACGCCTACAGGTATTTGTGTTGGCGCTAATGCCACTCTCGCTATGTCATCGCATACCACTAGGAAAAGCGCTCCGAAGAGTGTTGAGCATGGTAGCAAGACTCGGTGGTCTGGACCGACTATGAGTCTAACTATATGTGGAACTATAAGGCCGACGAACGCTATCATTCCTGTGAAGGAGACGGCTATTGATGTCACGAGAGCGCTTATGATTATTAGCATGAGCTTTACGCTTTCAACGTCAACGCCAAGGGTTATAGCTGTCTCCTCACCCATCAACATAATATTGAGATCCCTGGCATAAAGCATGGCAGCAATACTGCAGGCAATTAACACTGGAGTTGTGATAATTACGTGACTCCAACGAGCTACCGACAAACTTCCTAAAAGCCAAAAGTACAGTCCGTGAAGCTTCTCACCTGCGAACATCGAGAGAAACGACGTTATTGATGAAAGGAATATGCTGACAGCTATGCCTGATAAGAGCAATGTCATAACTGGAACTTTACCGCCAACTCTACTTAGATTATAGACTACTATTAATGTTATCATTGCTAGAAGGAAGGCCATCGCCGGGATTGTTGCTGAGCCTAGAGCTGTAAAGCCTAAGCCGAGCACTATCGCTAGAGCGGCGCCAAGAGCGGCGCCCGATGACACTCCTATAATGTATGGATCAGCCATGGGATTTCTGAACATTCCTTGAAGTATTGCCCCGGCGAGTGATAGAGAAGCCCCGACTATGCAGCCCATTAAAACTCTTGGAAGCCTAGTCGCCAAGACTATCTGCTCGTATATTGGATTTACATCCATAGATGAGGAGACCCAATGAAAAAGAGACTTTAAGGCTTCAAGAGGGGGTATGAAGGATGACCCTATGCAAATGGAAAAAATAATGGTGATTATCAAAGCTATGGAGAGGGACGCTGTATAGAGCTTCCATCTACGTCTTCTAGTTGCGACAGCCTCTAATGTCAACTCTTAAACGCCTCTGGGTGAATGTATGCAGCCAGCTTTTCAAGGCCGTCAACTAGCCTAGGCCCTGGCCTTACCAGCAGATCTTCATCTATAAAGTATATTTTATTGTTCTTGACGGCGTTTATAGCTGACCAGCCGGGCCTTGAGGTTATCTGATCTATCGAGACGTTGTAGTCAGTCATGTAGCTGTCGGGCAGTATTATGACGTCGGGATTTCTAGTTATTACGTCTTCGCTGCTTATTATGGGATATTGAGTTGCAGCGTCATGGAATATGTTCTCGCCTCCAGCCATGGTTATCAAGGAGTCTATGAAGGTTCCAGGGCCAACAGACATCAGTGGGTTGAACCATAACTCATAGTAGACCTTGACCTTGGGGAGACCGCTTACCTTCTCTACTACATTACTAACTCTTGCCTCTAATTGATCTACGAGTTCTCGAGCTTCTCTAAGCTTTCCTGTCGCTCTTCCAATTAAGATTATGTTATCGAAGACGTCGGTTAAATTATGAGGGTCTAAGAGCATTACACTTATATTCATGGCTTCAAGCCTGTCAGCTATATCGACATGCGATGGAACAGATGAATAACCTATCACTAAATCGGGCTGTAGCGATATTATAACCTCAATATTAGGGTCCCAATAGCCACCAATGACCGTTAAGCTACCATTTTCCTTCATTTCATTGACAACTGGAGGATAATCGCAATACCTTGTAACGCCAATAACCCTGTCGCTTAGATTCAATGCAAACAGTACCTCTGTTATCGAGGGAGCCATAGACACTATTTTATGAGGCTCTGAGCTTATCACCACAACTCTACCAGCATCATCTATCAGCGAGAGAGGGAAGTGCACAATCATTAGCTTATTGTACTTTGCTAGTAGCTCTTGATAGTCACTTTGAAGCTGACTTATCTTTTCGTTAAGCTGGTTATTGGTCATGGCCATGTAGCCTATCATGAAAGCTTCAACTATCACTATTACGGCTAATATTATTGCTACATGTTTCGACTCCATAGGGATCACTTGGATGGATTATCCAACCTACATTTTTTAAGCTTTGCTTTTAGAGTAAGCTTAAACTTTTAAGGCTTCTATTGTGTCTATGCATGAGCGTTATGACTGTGCTTTCTTCACCTCATGGTAGTGATGTATGGCTTATTGAAAGGATCCTTGGCGTTAATGCTGCAAGGATTGTGGATTTCAGTTCAAATGTAAATCCTTATGGGCCATCGCCTAGAGCTATAAGAGCTGTGATCGATAAGCTTTGGATGGTGAGCTGCTATCCTGATGATGAAGCCGCGAAATTAAGGGAGAAGCTAGCTGAGCACTATGGTTTGAAGGCGTCTCATTTCATTGTTGGTAATGGCTCAACGGAGATTATATACATGTTCTCCTTGCTTTTCGTGGGCAATGGATATGCTGGCATTCACATTCCAACTTTTTCTGAGTATGAAAGAGCTGTTACTGCTTATGGAGGTGCTTGCATCTTCACGAAGCCTCATGTCTATAATCAACCTGATGTTAATGAATTCCTGGAGCTCATGGATCATGGTGTAAAAGCAATATTCGTTTGTAACCCCAATAATCCTAATGGCGCCATCATAGACTTCAAGAGGATCGAAGAAGTGCTCTATGAAGCTGAGAAGAGAGGTATTTATGTTCTCCTCGATGAGGATTTTGTTGAGCTTGCCGATGAGGGAACTGTTAAGAGCTTTATATGCGAAGTCGAAAGATTCGAGAATTTAGTTGTTTTAAGGTCATTCACGAAGAGCCATGGATTAGCTGGGCTTAGAGTAGGCTATGCAGCTGCTCATCACAAACTGGTAGAAAGATTTGAAGCCATTAGGACTCGGTGGAACGTCAATCTACTAGCTCAAGAAGCTGCCATAGCCGCTTTAGATGATGCAGAACATGTTGAAGCTGCCAGAAG
>QMSF01000130.1 GCA_003649565.1 Thermoprotei archaeon
AACCCTACCTAGGATGCTCTCGCACCTTCGGATACTCTGTAATAACCTTGTATTAACTTCGGGTTCATAGACTCCCATCTTAAGCATATAAAGTGAGGTTAATACTCTCGATATGATGCTAGCTATCTCTGAGACATCCCAAAGCTCCACCAACCTATCCCAATCACTCCTCGAAATAGCCATAGAGATAGCATATCCTCCACTTACTCTATTATTCATAAGTTTGATTTATAATGAATATATGCTCTTACCTCTGACTCCTAGCATGTAAGCGCCAAGGTGACGCTGAATAACAAAGATCATTAGTCATTAGATAAATACTAGGCACAGAGAGCTGGTCTTGGAGAGCTATAACAAAGTAACTTAGGTATACCTTAGCAAATCAAGGTTGACCTATGTTAATCAGAGGTATTTTTGCTGTAAGAGCATATAGCAATATAGTATTAGGTGGCGTATTTGGGAATCCGGGTACAAGTCTTTGAGGTTAGGCCTCTGTAGGAGTGATCTGATGTAGATTTCCTTATTAGAATGCTGATAAAATGGAGTAGAGAAGCGGAAGAAGCTAACCATTCAAAAGAGAAAAGATCAAGGCTTAAGATATACTAGCAATTTCGAGTTTTCTCTCTTGCTGATGTTCCTAGAGCGAGGATTGTGACTACGTAGAATATTGGGATAGCTAAACCTATGCACATCAGGATCACACCCAGCTGAAACCTCTCAAAGGATATTTCTGAGGCGACCTTATACATATGCGCAACAGGATCCCTGTAGGTATTCCTAACCATTTGGAATGGTACGTACACACTTCTCCTGCACACATGCTTGGCAGCTAATTGCAGGTGCTCGATATATGCTGAATTCGTGAAGATGATCTCTAACTTAAAGGTTCCCGGTGCGTACTTCGTCAAATCATGCGAAAAGCCACCAGCGACTACGTACCTATAACCATGTACTACGGTTCTGTTCTTCACAATACCTAGCTTCACGGCCTCATCAATATCTACCACCTTATGACTGAGCTCGAAATGAGAAGTGAGGTTCGCCAAGAGCCCTGGACTTCCATTATTGTAGACTTGATAAAGATGAATCTTGAAGAGAGGATACTTCAAGACATGACCACTAGGCGTGAAGAGCCCTGTCTTGAAGTAGAGCACGTAGCCTACTGATAAGAAGAACTTCTCTTGCTCCTTTTGTACTGATCCTAAGGTGAAGCTGTACTCCAGCGCTTTACCTGGAGCGGCTACCCTGTCCTTGATAGTCTTGGCAGACACTATAGCCTCGTATACCTCAGTGACATTTCCAGGCCCAACTATCTCGAAGGAGTATTCCGGCACTCTGACCACATCATAGCTTACTTCGATGCCCATTAGCGTCAGGTACATGCCGTATAATATTAGAATTGATGAGGTGAGCATAATCATGGCGAATAGCCGAAGCCTCATCGGCATACCCTTTCACCTTCTGTTGGCAACTCTCGTTGCTACTTACAGACGGCTTGCTTATTAATCTAACTTATTACATCCAATCGCCAAATCTGAGCAGAGGTTTTCGAGACGCTTCTACTAATCCGAAAGTTAATGAGACTATTCTTCATGCCATAGTTTAAGGGAGTAATTTGAAATTTGGGGTACACATCTTTGATAGCGAGCTCAAGCCTCACGCAATAATAGTAAATAGAAAGGAAGTAAAACCTGAGAGGAGACTTAAAGCCGATAAGAAGAAGCTACCTAGGTTGATAACGAGACTTCTTAATGCAGGCTACAGCATTCATCCATTCCTAAACGATTTAAAAGCAGAATAGTACTCAAAACGCCCCTCTAAGGTTCGAGATTGGCTTATTCATGAAGGTATGTTCGATGAGGAGAGATCTGCTAATGCATTGGTAAGCATAGCCTAGCTCCTGCCTTACAATAAGAGTACTTGGTACAGGTGGCGGCCTTATGTGCATTCTAGTTGGGGTTAGTATGTAGTAATGAGGCTAGCTTAGCAGTTTAGCTGTACATTTACTAAAGCCTCCTAAGTTTACTATCAAGTTCAGTTGTCAATCTGGCTTCCACTATAACGGATTGATAAGCCTAAGTATAACGCTTGGTATGTTGTGATTAGGGGATAAGCGCTTCTACTTGGCAGGTATCATAGATCATGACACCATAGGGTCTCAATCAAGTGTTAAGGAGATTGTAGAGGATATTTTTGTCATAGACTGGCTCTGCTATGGTGAGAAGCCTAGGAGGATTCATGCGCCACCATATAGGGAGGATAGTTTTCAGACTGGTGAGTTTTTAGCAAGCAGGATCCTTGCATGTTTAGTATTCAAGTTTCCTCAAACGTTTTCTGGCAGCACTGCGGCACATTTATAGTCGAAGACTCCTTATGAGATCCCTGTAATAGTCTGACATATTAGGTTCTCATTCTCCAAATTTAGCTCTTAAAGCCAAGAATGTGAAGCTTATCCTTATGTGTTAAAATGTTCATTACTCATGAAGACGCCGGTGTAGGAACATGAAAGAAATGATAAATATTTTACCAATGGACGAGGTTTCTGTTAAGCATTTTATTAAATAGTATGAGGATAAGTTAGTTCGGGAATATGATAAGGTACAGGATATCTTTAGATGGAGGATCCTCGGAGCTTGGAAAGTTCTACTTTAAATGGCAGGCTTACTGGGGATGTACAAAACATGGAGGAGGATTAAAGGCTACTAAGGAGCTGGTTGAGCTGTGCCGTATAAATAAGGGTAAATACGTCTTGGATGTAGGTTGTGGTGTTGGAGCAACTGCCTGTTATATAGCGGAGAAATACGGCAGTAGAGTTATTGGTGTAGACATTCTCAAAGAAATGATAGAATGGGCGAATAAGAGGGCTAAGAGAAAAGGAGTCGAGGATAGGATTGAATTCATGACCGCAGATGCACAAAATCTTCCTTTTAGAGATGCACTTTTCGATGCTGTAATAGGCGAAACTATAATATCCTTCATAGAAGACAAGTGCAAAGTGATAGAAGAGTGTGTTAGAGTAGTGAAGGAAGAGGGGTACGTAGGTTTCAATGAGCCTACCTGGATTAGAGAGCCTCCTCTAAACATTGTAGAATACTATTTTCATGCAGTAGGCGCTAGACCAGAAACTCCTGAAGGTTGGATAGAGCTATTGAAGACTTCTGGACTAAGAGATATCACTATGAGAGTTCATAGACTTAGCATTCTAAGCAAACTAGATGAGGTAAGAATGTATAGCTTAAGGGACCTTTTGAGAGCTACTTACAGGTTCCTATCCCTATATGCTAAAAACCCAGATTTTAGGAAGTACGTGAAAGAAGTACCTCGCCCTCCTAGGAACATACTCAAGTATTTAGGATATGGGATATACGTAGGCAGAAGGTAGGAAAAAATCCCCTAGTAATAATCAAGGATGGTAAGTTTAAGCTAATTCATCAAGGATATGAAGTCGAAGTTCCTCTAAGAAGGAAGATTACCAAGTGCTGGTCACGGCCTATTAGTCACTATTCATGCTGATGCTACCCATGCATGGTTTGGTAGTAACTGTGAACTTAAGCATGGCGTAGTTGTTGAGAGAAGGTATGAAGAAGCTCCTACTCTGCTCCACACCGTGCTACCTCTGAAGCTCTGACGTACTCTCGAAATATGCCCTTGGAGATTATTATTTTGAGCTTCCCCATGAGCATAAGCCTTAAAATTCCATTTGAGGATCCTCTTCCGATAAGTCTCGCTATTGTGACCGAGGTATTAACTACCACCTTGATGCTCGTTAGCTAGAAAGGTTCAAGTGTATGCCAGTAGGGGAGAGTACATTGGAGATGAATATAGGACCCCACCAGAGATAGTGTATACCTTATAAGAATACTCAGCTAATGTCGATCTTAGCGAAATTAGGAAGATGTTCCTAGCCGTTGAGCTAATAATGAGAGCTTTAAACGAGAAAGTGACTAAGGAGGAAGAGGTTAAGATGGCTTTAGAGGTTGTATATCAGCAAGGTGCGATACATTACGCGCAAGCCATGAATAGCTCACGACCTCAGCCTTACTACCAGCTTAGATAACTTCCTCTTACTAACCTTGAATCTTTTATCAGACTTGACTTCTCTCCCACTTAGAATCATAGCATGAAGCTTTAGTTCACTATCAGCCCTATAGATTATGAC
>QMSF01000131.1 GCA_003649565.1 Thermoprotei archaeon
ATCGTATGCATCGTTGCCCGTAAGGGCATCTACGACTAATATCTTGAGGTCAGGTTTAGTGACACGAGCTATCTTTCTAAGCTCATCCATCAAACCCCTATCTGTTTGGAGGCGGCCAGCTGTATCTATCAAAACACAGTTTATGCCTCTTGACTTGGCGTGCATTACAGCATCATAAGCTACAGCTGCAGGATCTGCACCATATTTATGCTTTATTGCTTTAACGCCCAACCTAGAGGCGTGAACCTCAAGTTGCTCCTCAGCTCCAGCTCTGAAGGTATCGCTACACGCTAAAACGACGGATAGACCGTTCTTTAGCATGATGTTTGCTATCTTCGCTACAGTTAAGGTCTTACCGTGACCATTAGGTCCTACAAACATTATGACAAAGACCTTGCCCTGCTCCTTTCTCTTTTTGGCTTCCTCTATCAAGTCTATTTGTGGTGTTGAGGTGAGCATTTTGTATAGAGTTTCTCGAAGATTTTTTAGAACCACTCGGTAAACATCTTCAGTTCTCCCGATCCTTAAGCCTTTAAGTGAAGACACTAAGTTGTCTACTATTTCGAAAGCTACAGGAAGAGCTACATCGTTTTCGATTAGAGTTAAACGCAGCTTTTCAGCGGCTTCTGCAAGGTTTTCCTCGTTCAGCTCTTTTGTCGCTATTTCTCGGATCAACGATTTCAGCTTGTTTTTAAGGGATTCAAACAACTACTTTTTAACCTCCACTTTGACTTTCAGCTATTTTTCTTAGTTCTGGCTCAAGTTTAGAGAGCCTAGTTGATACGCTTGCTAATTGTTGTTGTGTCTCAGCTATGACTCTTCTCAAATTGTCTATCCTAGATTCAAAGAACTTCTTAGCTTCTTCAAGGCTTTTCTCGACTAATACATTAGCGCCAATGTTAACTAGAATCTTCTTTGTATCCGTTATCTTTCCTTTTGCATAAGCGTTAGCGCCTAGCATGAAGAGCGTTTCTACTTCCTCTGTCACTTTGCTTAGTTCATCGATTGCCTGTATGGTGTTCTCCATTTCTGTTATGGCTGCTGTAGCTAGATCTATTCTTTGTTTCAGTACTTCAGCTAAGCTCTGAAGGTACTGCCATTCTGCTACAAGCTTGCTTACGTCCTCTCTTGAAGGTCTAGTCTTTTCACTCTCCGCCAACTTCTACCATCTCCTTTACTTCCTCGATCTTAATATCAAATCTCTTAAGTTTATGTCTGCTGCCTAAATTTGAATATACCTTCTCTATTGCGTGTTCAGGCTTCAGCGCTCTTACGGGAATTGAGAACCTAATCCATCTATTTTTTATTCTCATCCTGCCATGTACCTCAAAGGTCTTAATGCTCATAGAGATCACCTATAGGAATAATACTTGTTCGATTCTAGCTAGCTCAGGTCCTGTGGTTGTTGGTGCTATAAGTGCTCCTTTGGAGTTTAAAACCATTGCTACTCTCAGCAAGTGAGAGCCCATCATTACGGTCCCAACATCGGCTTTAACTTTCATAACCTCTGAAACCCATTTCACCTCTTCTTCTGAAGTTAATGGATGGAGAAGAGCGCCTCTATTATTGGCGACTGCTACAGAGCCCACTAATTGTATTCCTCCTAAACTGCCCTTTACGACCTCAACGTTCAAGGTATCCTCGATTATCTTCATTTCATTCTTTGTGAAATCGTTATGCACTATGGCTGCCTTATCGTTAACCAAGATCATATTGCCTAAGGCCGTCTTAGCTGAAGATAAAACAGCTATTTCAATTCCTAATTCCCGCTTAATGAATTCTATTTCTTCGCTTAAAGCTAAAAAAGGCAGGATCAATCCCTGAGAGTTACCAGCTACTAGTATGCCTATTATCGGTGATGAGCCTATGCTAATTCTATATGCTGGAACGCCAAGGTTCTCTTCTATGAGCCTTTGAAATTTATTGTCGGCATCCCTGGGTATTAATGCGTATTTATCCGTAGCTAGACAAAAAGCTCCTACATACTCGCTACCGTATATTGCTGCTAGCTCTATAGGCAATTATAAGCTCCCTCACACGAGCTCTACTTTGACAATGCCATCCTTATACTTGATGGCCTTAACCCTAACTCTTCTAGGAGGCTTTTTAGCTCCTCTACTCCATATGAACTCGGAGACTTTAGGATCTATTTTAACGTTCTCAGATTTCATGTGTCTAGATATGAAAGCCCTTACAAACCTGATAGCTCGAGCAGCTCTTCTCCATCTTGGCACTCTAAGCACTATTCTTAGTGGTATTGTATAGAGCCTTTCAACTTCAATTTCAGCTTCCTTTTCGGACATCAAGGCCACCTACTACACCTTCAGTTTAACTCTTCTCCAGTGCCTAAGTTTGGGATGAGATCTAAAACGCCTACCAGTCTTTATTACAACCCAGAGAGGCACTGCGCTATTTTGTTTACATGCTTTGGCCAGTCTTCTTTTCCTTGCTGTGTGCTTATACCTTGCCAATGCGTTAAACCCTCCTTATCCTTATATCTCTACGAGGGGGTTGAAGCATCTCCAATATCTTCTTTAAATGCTCATCGGTTATCGGGATAGGTATTCTACCGGATTGAGCAAGCTGGATTAATTGCGCTTCTAATTGCTCGGCAAATTCAGGTCTAACCATTTTTATGTTAGCAAGCCTCATCCTGGCTTCTGGCGTTAATATTGCTCTTAAGGCTGCTTGCTTTTTCGCTTCGTATTCTTTTCTAAGTCTCTCTTGTTCTTCTGCTAAAGCTATTCTCCTTTGAAGCTCAGCTAGTTTACGTTGTTTGATCTCTTCAAGCTCTTTGTCAGTCATTTCAGACACTGCGACCACCTAAAGGTATTTCCTGAGCTCAGGCATATTTTTCTGGAGTTCTCTGAAGATCTTGTGGGCCAATCTATCTAATAGTGATCTACCTTTGGGTGTGAGTATGCGACCCTTATTGCTTTGCTTTTCAACTAATTGTGCTTGTTCTAGTTGTTGAAGAGCCTTTCTTACTATTGCTCCACCAGCCTTTCTAAAGTGCTCTCGTCCTTTAGCTCCAGGTCTTTGCCTACAACCGAAGGCTGTTCTTAAACTTCCAACGCCCACAGGCCCGTATAAGTAGAGCTTTCGAAGTATGGCTGCACATCTAATGTACCACCAATCTTTTCTAGCTGGTGGTCTCTCCTTGCCCGGCCCAGTCTTAACTATGAAAGCCCATGGTGGTGGCTTGATAATGTCAGATAAGTTTTCTCTTAAGTACTTGGCTAGTTCCTCTATCAGCATTGCCGGAGGTACTTTTTGGACTTCAGACATATCTGCTCACTCTGTTTTGTTGAGCGTAATGGATAAGAGCACCAGCTTATTAAAGTGTTCCCTTTCTTCGCTTTCTATAGAGTACAATAGCATAGCCTCTTATTTCCATGGCATCAACTTTAAGCTTTTCAGCTAAGATTTGGGCGAATTTCTTTCTATCTTCAATGCCCTCAGCAGCCAATGCTGATTTTAGGATTTTGACCTTCACAATTTCGTTGTCATTGAGTCTTCTATCTATTTCATTCAGCACTGAATCTGTTAAGCCACGTTTGCCTATGTTTATGTCGGCTCTTTCGACCATCTTTTTCTTAATTTCCCTCTTAACGTCTTTTTTCACGTCTTAACCCCCTTAAATTGAGCCTCATGACGTTGCCGCATTCTAGGCACGTTATGGCTACATGGGGCTCTCTTCTCTTAGCTAACCTGACTCTGCAGTTTACTCCTGGTCTGAGGAACTTATAGCAATAATGACAGAATCTTCTTCTGAGGTCTCTTGGTATTCGTACTTTGCATCTCATGGATATTTTTCTAGCTAATTCGACATATCTATGAGATAGAGCTGGGTCAACATGAAACATGTAATCGGCCATCTCGAAGAGCCTTCTGATTCTTTCTAGCGCTATCTTCTTAATTTCGATTCTCTGTTTTTTACAGGGCATTACGATCTGTTAAATTAAGTAGAAGGTGAGCTATTAAGTAAATTCTCAGAGTGGAAAATCTATGTCGACTCACTGTAATGTGGCTTTAGTGCTTGTAGATGCTTCATTGGAGTTAGTGCCAAAGGAAATAGCTAGGCATCCCTCAGTGGAAAAGAC
>QMSF01000132.1 GCA_003649565.1 Thermoprotei archaeon
ACATTATCTAGTTCGGCAGCCCACATAGCGTCTGGAAAAAGCTCTTTCATTCTTTCCCAGACCCATTCTTCAGGAATTTCTGCGGATATTTCACTTATAAGCTTCCTAATTTTTTCCACGTTTTTCGCAGTCAGCTTCCTATTCCTATATTCCTTGAAAATTGCGTATTGTTTTTGAAATTTTTGGCCTTCCAAGTCCCTGGTAACATACCATACTCATGGTAAATCACGTCTATGACCTCAGGCGAGTATATTGATGCGTACCATGCAACTGTTACTCTTCCATCTTTGCTTACATGAATTGACTTGGGATAAAGCTTTGGTAACGCCTTCTTACCAAGATTTCTATGGGCATCGTAGAAGGCCTGAACTTCATCATAAAGGAGCATGGGACAACTTTGGAGGATCTTGCTGTAGATCTTGCTATGTCTTACTTTACCGGCAGGTATTTTTCTATCTTTTTTAGTGATCATGCCTTCTAGGAATTTCCTTTCTTCTTCGGTTAATTTATCAGTTATGTCTATTGAGCGGCTCCACGATATTGTCATGAGAAGTCTTCCTTTATACATGCTTAGGTATGTTGATCCTTCTTCTGTTAGTGTTGTTTGGATGTGGTATTTTCTTAGCTCTGGGTCTTTGAAGATTTTTGGGTCTAGTGGTGGGTTTGTTTTTGTTTTTGGTCCTAGTGGTATTCCTGCTGCGTGTAGTATTCTTGCTGTTGTACCGTTGATGTATGTTATCATTGCTTCTTTTGATGGTAGTGGTGGTGTTCGTGGTTCTTTGCCTAGTTCTTTGAGTAGTTGTCTGACGTAGGTGTGTAGGAGGGGGTCTTGGTTTGCGTATCTTGCTTCATAGTGTCCTTTTCTTGCTCTTAGTGTTCCTTCATTTAGTATGTGTGTTTTTAGTTTGATTAGTGTGGGGCTTCTTAGGTTTACTGGGAATTTGTAGTCTAGGAAGACGTTGTGCTCTTCTAGTTTTTTGTAGTTGGTGTTGAATGCATCGCAGAATTTCTTTAGAGCTTTGATTTCCAGCTTTTTCTTGTCTGTTTTGAACCATTCTAGGTATTTCTCTATGGTTTTCCTTGGTAGGTGTAGGATTTTGACTGCATAGTCCTCTATTTTGTTTAAGCCGTATTCTCTTGCCTTTTCTTTAAGAATTTCCTTTAGTGTTTTGGTGTTGATTTCGTGTTTTGCTGTTGAATGTTCATCATACCAATGGTATTCCTCTTTTACAATGATTGCCTCTGGTTTGATTTTTGATGCTATGCTAATTATCTCCTCGTCTGTTATGGTTGTGGGTAGCCGTAGCTTTTCTCTTATCTCATCGATGTATATGACGCTTTGTTTCTCAAGGATCTCTCTTATAGTTGTTGCTAGCTCTTCGCGTATGCTCTCTTTTTGCACTATGTCTAGTTTGGCTCTTAGCTGTAGCTTGTATTGCCCCATGCCTTTCACTCATAGAGCTCCATTTTGCCTTTCTCATTTATGATTATGGCCTTCTTCAGATCCTCTTTTCCAACTATTCCCTTCAGGTGTTCTGGTGGGTATTGCCAGCATCCTGGTGATGCGATGTGCTTCTCCTCGTCTAAAAAAGCCTTGTGCAGGTGACCTACGATTAGCCAGTCTACTCCGCTAGACTTCAACTGTTCCTCTAAAATGTTTAGCGTGTTTTCTCTGTACTTGTCGAGATATTTATGTCCATGCTCAGCCAGTAGTTTTTCTCCATTTGGTAGCTTTATCAATAGTCTATCTTTCGCAAATCTATAGAATCTATAGAAGTCTAGAAAGCCATCTCTCAACATTAAATCTTCTCCTGTTTTCTCCATTTTGTATCTTAATGGTGTTTTTACTGCTGCTAATACCAGAGAGTCCATGGCTCTGAGAACTCCTTCGTCGTCTTCAGAGCACCCTTTAACAGCGACGACTATGGCTTTCAGCTTTCTCAAGGTGTTAAAGAAAGCAGAGAGGCTGTAAAGGCTTGGTCCACCTTTAACTAAGTCAAAGATATCGCCTAGAAGTATTATGTACCGCGGCTCTTCCTCCATTAGAAAGTCCAAGAAATCGCTCATTAATGATTCAGGCGTCCATGCATGAATATCTGACGCTATGATTGCCTTCCCTCTCTTTAATATTAAATCGTAGATTTCTCCTTCGCTAACAGGTATGTCTGCAATCATTTTGACCATGTAATTAAGGTTATGCCAAGCTCTAAACTTTAAGGCGTCTAGTAGCTGAATGGGGTCTTCTAATGAGCTGCAGGCTTCACATTGACAATCAAAGAACTTGTCTACGAACCTTCTTTCACATTTATGAGCATACAATATAAATCTCTTTGCGTCCAGGTACCAGCTCAATCCAGCTATGCTTAATTTCTCTACGCCCACGAAGGCTTTCTTGATGAACATGAATGTTGTGGGTCTTAGAGCTCCTAAGATTAACAGGTTTTTTATTCGTCTTCTGCGGGCCTCATTGCCATACCAGTAAAGCACGTTTCTAGCATAGGGATCAACTTTAAACTGAACTAGGTATTCGGATGCATGGAGCGCAAGGTTCTTTACCCCCATGTTCATAAGCGCCTCAAAGCTAAAGGATATCTGCCTCTCGGTATTACCCTTTAACAATGCTATGACGGGCTTTCCGAGATCATGAAGTTTATAGGTCAACTCTAAGCCCTTGAGGATATTAACCCATGAGTGATACAACGGTAAATCCATGTATACCGGAGCATCCCATCCTAATACTGCATCGAATCCAGCCCTTTGTGCTGTCTTGATGAAAAGATCAAATATTTCGTTTTGTATTAGCAAATCGTCATGCATAATTGAGGAGAGTACGACAAAGCCATCATAATTAAGATATGTGTGAATACCTTCATCCAACACCTTGTCCAATATGCCGCCTTTCATGAGCTCTTGGAACTCCACTATAACTGCATCAAAATTTGCCCAACACCGAGTGTCTACATCGTGAAGCGGCACTATCGGTACTACAGGCGGTAGCTCCACGCTCTTAGCGTTCACTATCTTTGTATGCAAAAACAAAATCAAGAAGCTTCTTGGCTTCCTCCTCGTCACAAATCCATGAAGCTATCCTCCTCATACAATAAGGGCAATTCATCATATGGATGACGGCATCCTTATTTAAAACACATGACAGAAAGGGGCATCTATACTCGACTTTCTGAGGAGCGTCACATATATTTCGTAAAGGGCAATTGCCACATTCCCTATCGCAACTCTTCCTCATTCCTATTACCATATATCTTCATTTTAAGGATAAAATGTTTATGAAGTGTTAAACCTAACTTCACAAGTGATGGTATACTTAGAGTTATGCATGGAGTGCATTAGAGTCAAGAGGGCTCTTGGAGAGATGTAAAGTTAACGTAAGATGTTTCTTATGCAGTCTTTTGGATTTAATTTAAGGTATTCCTTTTAATGCTCTTGTTAATTTTGTTTTTCTATAGTCTTTGTAGTCGTAGTATAGGAAGATCGCTAAGCCGCTGGTGAAGAATCCTCCATCTAAGCCTCCGAGAAGAGCTGTAAATACGAAGTCTATTGGTAGAGGAGGAGCCAATATAGCAAATACAGGTATTGTCAATGAAAATAATGCAATTAACGTTCCTCTAAGCATCCGGCGTTTAACCCTCTCAATATCAGCTTTCAAAATATCTTCATAACCTTGGCCACCTTTAATTTAAAGCCACAGTAGGGACAACAGATCGCATCTTCAACTATAGACTTTCCACAGTGAGAACATAACACCGTAAGCACCCTTCATTTAATACCATAGCATGACAAAAAAGAAAATTTTGTGGGCTAATAACGCTTATATCTACGTAATCTGTATGAATGCTCGATGTAGTGATGAATATAGAAGTTTGGGGCTTTGTGAAGACCTAAAGTAGCTCTTTAGACATTAAGCTTTTAATAGTGCTTTTTGAAAATACGTAGATTAAAATTAAAGAGGTAATGATTAAGGTTAGACCCATAATAGATGTTATGGGAGGCACTAAGAGGATAACGCCAATTATGTATAGTATTGCTGTGATCTTAAAAC
>QMSF01000133.1 GCA_003649565.1 Thermoprotei archaeon
TCTTAGAGCATTAAAAGTTATGCAAGGAAAAAGAGGCCTGAAAAAATGAAAGCTCTTTTTTATTGGAAGTCCGGGCCACTACCATTCTATGGCGATGGAGAAGTTGAGCTCTCACCAACAGGATTAACCGTGAAATTCCCAAAGCAACTCGCAATGGAGCTCAAAAAGCAAATTGAAGATCTAAAACCCTCATTCAAAGAATCCGTAAAAGATGGATTAAAGGAAGCAGGCCTCTTCACACTAGTAGGCCCAGTAGCCTTCATGTATGGAAAAAGCAAGCCAATAAACATACCATTCAACACAATCGAGAACATCGAGATAGTAGAAAGACGCCACTCAATATTCGGAAAGAAGCGCTTCATAGAGCTAACCATAGGAGAAAGAGGCAGAGGTATATCCATCACATTCGCACCCTACACCGGAACAATAAAGAGGAGCTTCAAAACCGATGAATTCTACAATGAGCTGAAAAGCATCATGAACAGAGAAGAGCTCCCCACAATTGAAATCGAAGGAGAACTAGTGGAAATAGAAACAAGCAAACCAACACCACACACAACCCCACACATAGAAACCATCACCAAAAAGAGAGTAATCAACTACTGTCCCAATTGCGGAGTAAAAGTCAAACCAACAGATAAATTCTGTAGAAAATGCGGACGCGAACTCCGCTAAACATAAAGAGGGGTTCACACCCTCAAACATCATTTTTAAGAGGGGAAGACAAGCAGCAAAATAAAACCCAAGAGGGGCCTGGCCAAGCCCCTCCCAGGTCTCCTCAGCTCATGTACATCGTTTATCTCAATTTAGCTCCACAAGCAGGGCAGAAGTTATCGTCAGGCTCAATGGGCGAGCCGCATTGAGGGCAAGTCCTCTCTTCAGCGCCTCCAACATCACGCCTCGAAATATATTCACTTATCTTCTCCTCAATCTCACTACTCTTCGTCCTAATAATAGAGTAAAGCACTGCATAGTCATCAGCAGTAGTCTCACGTTGAAGAGCCTCCTTAGCACCCCCCTCAAAGAAGCCTATAGCCAAACCTATAAAACAACCCCTCAAGGCATCTCTAAGCGATGTAACCTCCGACGACACAACCTCAACAATAGAAGTCAAGACGGCGTCAACACCCTCAAAATAGTCACCTGAAGCCTCCAAAAGCCCCTCAACAACACCTATAGCATACTCAGTAACCTCAGAACCACCCATACCAATCACCATAAACAACAAAAAACAATTATAAAAACCTTGCCAAAACTCCAAGAAACCACAACATGCCAATCAAACTAAACACATAACACCACAATTCAACCACATTACAACAAGTACCACTCAACGATAAATAATAATCTTCAATATAGCCAAGTTTTACCAAGCAAAAACTTTTTTTATTTGTTTAATAAAAATTTCTTCATCACCTCTTGGAGCTGAAACCTTTGGGTAACTGTCACTTCAAACACCTAAAAATACTATTATTGGCCCTAACAATTATCGCCGCATACTCCATCTTCACGATAAACCCATGCCAAGCAACAACATTGACCTATACTCTTGACAATATAACAGTATACGTTTATGATAAGGAAGAAGGAACCGTACAAAAACAGCTGTACTCAGGCAGCTTGGCATGGAGCATCTACGGTGAATACGAGGGTCGTAAGGTTGAAATATATCGCATTGAAGTGGGCTTGACACCAATAGACTCTTTTAGTGTAGAGGTTGATGAAAAGGGAGCGACGATGTTATATGACGTAAGCCTCGCCAGAATTGACGTCGACTTAATAAAAGTCGCTGATGATATTTATGTCGCCACGTTGTATATAATCGCTTACCCTCCAGGAACTGAGCCTGTAGTCTCCAATAGTGGAATATTACTTGGCGTAACTTCATGTAATGAAGAAACCCGCTATATACATCCAACCAGTGGATTTATCGAATATCCCAGTCACATTATTGCTCTAATATCTCCAGCAGAACACGGTAATCTCCATGCAAATCTGCACACCATGACTGAAAATGAAAAATCAGCTTACAGCAAAACCTGTGATCGCTCTATGAGCTCAACTCAAGCCATTGAGGAGCTAATAGTAGAAGAATATAACAGATGCGGGAAATATCCATATACCATAGCAATACTGTTCAGCTTTGACGAAGAAGATTATGCACCTTCGCATGCCAGCACTCATAGCTATAACGTTATAGTTTTCTATAAACTTTCAGGAGTCACAGAGGATAGCGTATCGGTTTCTAGCATTAATCCTAGCGATGGCACAACGTTGATGGCTGGCTCTGATGTGACTTTTAGTTGTACTGCTGATTATAAATTGGTTTCTGCCGATCAAGCTTATGTAGTAATGGATTTTGAGATTGAGTATTACAATGAGACTTCCCAGCAGTATGAGTATGCCTGGTATTACAGAGATCGATATGCTGATGATAAGTTGGTTTCGAGAGGGCTTGGAACTGTTGATTTATCGGATACCATAACGGTGCCATCGGATATTCAAGGCTTTAAGGCCACGGAAGTAAGAGTCCATGTATTCCTTCTCTCATACGATGGAGAGAAAGCTCTCACAAACGCTCAAGTCTTTAAGTATCCGATTGAGCATTCTGAGGTTCAGATGGAGGTTATATTGTCTAGTGATAGTGTTCTAGCTAATGGTGAGGATGAAATAGACATTACGGTTCGCCTTCAGGATCCCTATGGTTACCCCGCGAAGGGCTCTGTAGGCATCGCCATAACCACGGGGGAGTACTACACTTGGCTTACTACTGGAAGCCTAGTTAAGGATGGTAAGGATTACGGGGATATCGCAACTTTCGATGTTGATAGTAGTGGTAAGCTACACTTAAAGTTCAAGGCTCCAAACATAGTATCAAGCGAATACGTAGCACAATACTGGAAATCCGACAATCCATTCCCAGTAGAATACACCTTGACGTTTTCATGTGGAAATGCATTTGAGAAGAAGACCATAAGAATCGAGAAGCCACCAATGCTATTCATCGAAGCAGTCAAGCTAGTAAAAGATAGCAACGGCCTGTTGACTGGAGCTGTGCCAGTGCCGCATGCTGAAGTCACAATAACTAAACGAGTATCCTTTGGACCTAAAACTACAATCATAGATAAGACTTCATCAAATGGGAGATACGTAATGGCTCTTACTGATGCTAAATACGCAGTTAAGCTCTCCTTACAGGGCATTACGAGAGGACCTTTACAGCTTAGAGTTGTCAATAACCATATCATCTATGGACAAAGTAAATTAGATCATTTCTATGTTCTATTCATAATGTCAAGTGACGATGAGTATCTCCAAAGCCTTAGAGATAGAGTTAAAGCCTTCCTTCAATCATGGATTGCAAGCTCAGACCTAAATAGAATAGTTAATGTTAAGCTCGAAATTTCACCAAGCGTCACTAAACCTCATCATAGCCCAGATACAGAGACAATATACATTCCTGAAAGTGACTTCGAATATGCTCTTAGAGGAGATTTTCGCGCGTTTATGGATCTTGAACGCACGATGTTCCATGAGTGGGGTCATCACGTAAATCTGGTATTGCGAGGCTCCAACATACCATCCGATGTCGAATCACCAGTCATGCCAGCTGAAGATCATGTAGAGGTGGAAGTAGTACATTTTAAGGAAACTGCTGCTGAGAAAAAATACATCGTTAGTGCTGAAAAAATAGCTTTTGAGGAGGGTTCTGCTGATCTCTTTGCGCACCTCGTGCTCCTAAAATACAATATCTTTAATATACCTGATGGCTTCAACTCTATTTATACGCAAGAACTTAATGATGCTGGCAATGCAGTGAAAGAGGCAATAGCAAGCTACATGACATATGGCGATTTATTCTCAGGCACCGTGGTAGTTTTCGTTCAGGATTACTATGGTCATGATACTGTAAAGCAAAATCCAGAATGGGTTTATAAGGACTTCGTCAAGACCCTCAGGTCATGTGGTGGAATGACGATATCAGACTTCGCCTTCGAGAAGATAATTCAAGCTAAAAAATCCGGGCAAAGCAGCATTGCAGATAGAA
>QMSF01000134.1 GCA_003649565.1 Thermoprotei archaeon
ATATAAGCGAGATCGAGAAGATCTTGAGCAAGTTTGAGGAAACACAATATCCAGTAGTTTACATTACCTGGCGAGGGCCGTCAACTATCACTATAGTGGGAGAGAAAGCTATTAAAGAAACAACGCTGGTTCCTAAAGACTATTCTGAAACAAATGTTCAAGTTGAAGGGATTGATGAAGCGGACATAGTGAAGACCGATGGCACCTACATTTATTTAGTAGGCAATGACGTTTTCGAAGGTCGTCTGAAGACTAAAGTCTACATAGTTAAAGCCTATCCGCCAACGAATATAAGTTTAGTAGCAACCATAGACTTAACGAGACACATAGAGGGGCTTTACGTATACGATGACAAGCTCATAGTGTTAACTACACAGCATTCATGCTGGATCTTAAAAGCTGAGAAAAGCGTAACTCCACCATATCTAAGAGAGCACATCCCAATGACCACAGTTTACATCTATGATATTCAGGATAAAGAGAAGCCAATTTTAATAAAAGAGGTTAATGTGACAGGTGATTACGTAACATCAAGGCTTAAAGAAGATGTGCTATATGTGATTACACAATGCATAGCAAGAGAAAGCGTAATTGAGCCTTTAGCCGAAAACGGCTTGTGGACTCCGCGCAATGAAGATTATTTATGGCCTCCAGCATTCATAGTGACCATAGCCACAATAAACCTTGAAACTCTTGAAAGCAAGACATCATCGTACTTAACACCGCCTATAGACAAGATCTACATGTCTCACGATAACCTCTACATAGTATCAGTAAAGAGAGACATCCATAGAGCTATGCTTGAAAAGATGCTTGACGCTATAAGGCCTATGTTACCTGATGAAATAAAGGAGAAGCTCAATACCATAGGAGACATCTACAGTAAGGCTGAGATAATTGGCGAATGGCTCGATAAACTACCTCTAGGACAAAAAATGATAATTTTAAAGGCATTGGTGAAGGAACTTAACGAGGCCTCCGTCGAAGAGACGTATATTTACAGATTCGATCTCGATGGGATTCACAATGGAGAAGCCATTGTAGGCATAGTACCCGGCAGAGTATTAGAGCAATTCGCTATGCATGAAAGGAACGGCTATTTCATGATAGCTACAACCGTAAGCAAAGTCTGCATAATCGAAAGAGTGGGCGAAGTAATACCCATAGTCAACTGGGAAAGTGAAAACTGCTTTTACACCTTAAGGATAAGCGACATGAAGATCGTTGGCAGGCTTGAAGGGCTGGCTAGAGGTGAGAGAATTTATGCCGCGAGGTTCATAGGTGACTGCGCATTCCTTGTGACATATAGACGTGTAGATCCGCTATACTGCATAGACATAAGCGATCCAACGAATCCCAAGGTGATAGGATATCTAAAGGAACTTGGCTATTCGGAGTATCTACATCCCTATGGAGACCATTATTTGATAGGAGTAGGCGTAGACGCAGATGAATCTGGCAGAGTTATTGGACTTAAAGTATCACTTTACGATTTCTCCAACCCAACAAAGATAACTAAGATTTCAGAAGTCAGGCTTGACCATCGGTACTCGGAAGTGCTATGGAGCCACCATGCATTCACGTTTAATCCAGCTAAGAGTTACATCATGTTTCCATTATGGAACGGTATAGCCGTGATAGGCATTAATGGTACAACGCTAAACTTGAAAGGTATAGTGGATGTGAATCATGCTCGAAGAGGCATATACATCGATAACTATATCTATGCCATAGGGCTAGACATAGTGATTGTTGACGACACAGAGCTAAACGTCATAGCACAATTACCGCTAAGCGTTAACCTAATTTCAGAAATTTCCCATTAACTCTTCCATTATTTTTGCTTAACTTTGAGCGTCAAGAATATCGGCTTTACCATTGGTAAAGGTTATTATTTGAGGCACTTTACCCCAAATGCCTATTAGATCGCTTATTATGATGATGACTCCTCTAATTCCCCCTATTTCTTTAGCTCTTTTCAAATCCCTTTCTAAAGCCTCTCTGGGATTTCTACCTTGAAACGCATTGCATATTGATGTTGCTGCTGCGTCAGCAAGCCCTGCCTTGTCAGCTATTATGGTTACTGCATCAGCTATTCCAAAACTCAAAGCATGACCATAAGTTCCCGAGCTAGTAGCAATCCCTATAGGCATGTCGCGAGGTATCACCTTTAACCCTATCTCTCCGGAAATGGGTGATGTACCAGTATTTATCTTAACTCTAAAGGTGTAATTGCCAGTCATGGCTATGCCCGAAGGGGGCTTCAAAGCTAACTTAGGGAAAATAACATTGAGTGGCAGGGATATTCCTATAGCTCTTAGACAGTCAAGCAGGAGGAAAGCAATGGAGCTTACTCATCATCTTAAGAAACTTATAGAGGAAAGCGAGTTTCAACCCTCCAAAAGCCTGTAAACAGAATAGTGATTTAAGAGGGATGTGGGAATAGCCTCAGTCGCGGCAGCTATCATCACGGTTCAGATTGAGGTTTCATCATGACGGCTGTAACTTTATATTTGCCTGAAGAGGGCTTAAGTTTAACTGTGAGAGTTAAAAAGCTTGCCTTGAGCGGCTGTGGTGCTTCTGGCGCCTGATATGCTTCTGGAGGTAATGTTACCGTTACTGGCTTGTTGTAATCTGTTATTAATGTGGATACTGTTATTTGAATGTCCGCGTTCATCATGTCATCATCATTGCTACCTTTTGCTTCTTGATTAAGAAGTCTTGCTTCGTCACCCACATTTTTACGTTTAAGTCCTTTAATTCCTCCGTTAGATTTACGCCTATTTAAGCTAGATCTTCAGTAAATTTGGAGCCCATTACGCTTTCAAGGTAGGATATTAGGTTTTTGACGTTAGATTTGACTAATATCACGTAGCAGTCGCTTCCATCTATCTTCTCAGTGCCTAGATACTTGATCTCCTCAGCGCTAACTGGCGGTGGCATCAGGCTTGGTATGAAGAAGGCTCCTGCAATAACCGCTATTACTACAATGGTTAAAGTCACATAGACCCATGACCTCATTCTACGGCGCCTCAATTACATAATTAAGGCATCAGAGTAGAAGGTTAATCCTTTCTCTTGGTGTTGCTACTGCTTTCATTATATGTCTAGTCAAAGATTACTTCTTTGCCAGTCACGGTTTTAAGGAGCATTGACCTCTCTTGTGCTCTAATGACCTCTGCATCACATATATTGTTGCTGAAGATCGATATTCTAATGGATTCATTGCTAATATTGACCTCAACGTCATCTACCACGTGTCTTGAGCTATAGTCCAATGCGTCGCTTATTCTGATTAGAGCTGATGATTTTGCAATGGCATTTCCATATTTCTCTGTTCGAGGATCATTAAGAGGATCCGTGCGAGCTCTATGATGAAAGGCTATGAGAGCAGCCATATTCAGCTCTTCATCGCCAAGCACCTTAAGCTCCTTAGAATTCAACATTAACTCATAGGTCTTCTCATGATGACCGTTAGAGTCAACTGTAACTCCGATATCGTGAAGCAGGCTCGCCACCGCTAGGGCTTCAGCCTCCTTTAAGCCCAGCTTAAGCTCGTTTTTGAGTTGATCCCATAATCTCAAGGATATTTGAGTGACAGTGCTGGCATGCCTATGACCTCTTCCCCAGTCGAATTTCTCGCCGAGACTGAAGACAGCTTTAATAGCCTCAGGTCGTAAGACCCTGGTCAAGATGGCATAAGCTTTAACGACTGCTTCTTGGCTAAAGGTCTCTATGGCTCCAGGTCTTCGATCCCTAACCCTCAGTATAGCTTCATCACCACTTAGCCCATATCTGTAAGCTAAGTATCCAGCAGCAATCGTGCCACTACGACCGTAACCAGCTAAACAGTGAACTAACACTCTTCTGCCTCGTTCCACACAATTAACTATGAAAGACACGATCTTATGGAGCTCAATAAGGCTTGGAGCGGAAAGCTCAGGAATAGGATGATGAAGAACTTCTAAGCCTAAACATCTAATCTTGTTAAGGTCATACTCCAAATCGTAGAAATCAACGAGAGCGACTATA
>QMSF01000135.1 GCA_003649565.1 Thermoprotei archaeon
CAATACCGGTTAATGCGAAATCAGCTCATGAGCGGGGTGTGTTATTGCTAGGCTGCGAAGTAGGAGATAATGGAAGCGACCTGCCTAAACTCAGATTTATAGGACTCACTATCTACAAGGAGTATGGAGCTGAAACCCTCCTCTCGGTGTTAGATCATGTATCGGCTTTAATAGTTCGAAGAGTCTTAGAGCAACTATCGAGAGAAGGGATTATCAATGATAAGTACACGATAGGGATTACAGGGCGAGCAGGCATAACCGGGTTAAAACCCCAGTTAATACTCAAACATATAGACGAGCTAGGGTTATTTAGAGGAGAGGTCGACAGGCGAGTAGTATTTGTTGAAGATGGCTTAGCATTGGGTGCAAACGTCATGGCTAGGTGTATGCATTCCCTTGGAACACCACATAATCCTCTAGGCGGCAATAGGGGCATGCAATGCATATTAAGCTTGAGGGTAAACTTGCAAAAGGCGATGAAGGCCCATGCGCAGAAATGAAATTCTCAATAAAAACAAAAAGATTAGCATAATAGATAAAGGAAGAGGACTTCTTGAGACAATAAAAGAGACATGTAGGTGCCAAGGCTATTTTACAATTAGTGATTTAGCTTCAAAACTGGGGATGCCGAGATCTACGATTAGCGATTGGGTAAAGAGATTTCTTAAAACTGGCTTAATAGAGGAGATTGAGCCTGCTAAAGGAAGAAAACCGGCTAAGTACATACATAAGCAAGACCCTGAGATGTTCATTTCGCCATGCAAGAGAATATTCGTGACTGTGGATTTGAGGGCTAGCTTAGCTGAGATATATCACGAATGTATAAGCATTGGCGCTCTGAATTACTGTGCAAAGGAGTACTCAAGGAGTGGAGGATCCATTGTAAACGCATTTATTGAAGGCTCTTTGTTAAGGCTTAGGGTGATGCTCACTTTACAAAGAGAAGTGAAAGTTGGTAGGCCTCCTCTTCCAGCTATAGGCGTTGTGGGGCTTGAGTTTGATAATGGTGAAGTCGAGCTTCTAATTAAAGCCTTTGGAGGACCAGCATATTCGATAGTTAAGGCTATGAAGTATGCACGTGGGGTCTTGGGCATTGATTGGTTTAAGAGGGGAGACCAATATTATGGGAAAATAAGGCTTAAGGCTTATGAGCATCTCTCCATAGGCATAGACGATACGGATAGGGAAGGTGATGGAGCGACTTGGGCTTTGGCAATTGAGCTTATGAGAGAATTGAAGAATAGGTTTCGCGATATTGAGCCCATAGCTCACAAGGTGATACAATTATACCCGTACATCAACGAGAAGACTGGAGGCAACTATGCAAGTTTAGTTGAGATAGCCGTTCCACTAGAGCTTAAAGAAAGTGTGCTTGATGCTGTTCATGACATTATAGCCTCAAGGACAAAATCTCCAAATACTTCAATAGCATTTATGTGGGGTTTAACCGTGCCTGAGAGAATAAAGAAACTATTAAGCATCGCTAAGAAGGGTAGAGTTACTGTTCAAGAGGTTCTTGACAGTATAAGCAAGCTAAGAGATGTCGTAGTTAAGGAGGTTACAGGCTTAAGAGGCTGTATAGGAGCTGTAGCAGCACTTGCTTGTTCTGATCCTTCAATAAGCATGGCGTGATTGTCATGAAAGACGACACGACATTACTGCAGAAAGCTGAGGAAGTTTTAATGTTGTCGGGAAGGGTTATAGCACCTCTAGTTATCGAAAGAGGTTCTGGATGCTGGATATACGATGCTGATGGAACTAAGTACTTGGACTTCTGTTCAAGCATAGCAGTGTCGCTTGTTGGACATTGTAATCCTAAAGTCGTGGATGCCATACAAAGGCAGGCAGAGAGGCTAATTCATTATACGCTTGCAGGTTTTGTACATAGACCAGCTATAGAGCTTGCAGAAAAGCTTCGCAAAATAGCCCATAAAGATAATGGAAAAATCTTTTTCACGAATAGCGGTACTGAAGCCATAGAAGGAGCAATAAAAATTGTGAGGGGCTTTTTTGGCGGATCTAGGCCATGGATAATAGGCTTTATAGGAGGGTTTCATGGTAGAAGCATGGGATCGCTTTCGGTAACGGCAAGTAAGAGCGTTCAGAGGAAAGGCTTTTCACCTTTATTGCCATGTGTTGAGCACGTTCCATATCCATACTGTTACCGGTGCCCTTTTAAGCTGGATCTGGGTTCATGCGATTTACATTGTGCATCGTTCATTGAGGAGCAAATTTTCGGCAAGCTTCTAGATCCATCAGAAGTAGGGTGTGTGGTGTTTGAGCCTATACAAGGCGAGGGTGGATGTATAATTCCACCTGCTGGTTTTTGGAATAAAATAGAGAGAATGTGTAGAAGCTATGGGATATTAATGGTAGCTGATGAGGTTCAAACAGGTCTGGGAAGAACGGGTAAGTGGTTTGCGGTTGAACATTGGGGTATAAACCCCGATATTATTTGTATTTCAAAGGGCTTGGCTTCAGGACTTCCGCTTGGAGCCATAATAGGTGATAGAGATGTCATGTCGCTGCCTAGAGGGAGCCACGCTTCAACTCTAGGTGGAAATCCAGTATGCTGTGCATCTGCACTTGCAACTCTAAGCGTAATAGAGGAAGAGAACTTGGTGGAGAATGCTGGCAAAGTAGGAGATTACATATTAAGGAGGCTAGGAGAGCTTAAAGATCATTATAGCATCATAGGGGACATTAGAGGAAAAGGATTGTTAATAGGCATTGAATTAGTCGACAGAGAAGGAAACCCCTCTGAAAAGGCTTTAATAACAGCAATTAAGGAATGCCTGAAAAGAGGACTTCTCATCATTGGTTCGGGCATATCCACTATTAGATTGACGCCACCACTTAATATAACAATTGAAGAAGCGGAGATAGGACTTAGCAAATTAGAGGAAGTCTTTAAGACCATAGAAAAAATGGTTTAAGAATTGAAAGGCTCTTAGCTTTTTGTGAAAGCGCTATAGAACGCCGAGAATGAACTTCAGTATTAGCATTATCATTGACCCGGTTAGGAAGCCGTAGAGAAAGCCTATGTGGCCGCCTATTCTCAAGCCTTCTTTCTGCGCTACTTCGCCTAGCACGAACTCTATCTTCTCGTCTATGGCATCGAGCTTTGAGTATAATTGTGAGACCTCTGGTGGTGCAATTACAAGTGGCACCTTAACTTCTCGTTCTTCAGATGACATGCCGATCACCTTCATATTGCTAGTAGTATCAGAGTGAGAAGGGCGATGGAGGCTATAATGCCCAGCATGAAGCCCTTGACAAAGCCTGAATAGAAGCCTGCAGCAAACCTTCCTTTTTCGCCTATCATTTGTATCCTGGTCTTTATGTCGTTAATCCTGGCCTCTATGAGAGCGACTTCAGGCGTATAGACTTCCTTAGGTCTTTTAGACATTCTAGCCACCACCTCCAGCAAATATCATAAAGGCTAGTAAGCCGAGGAACAAGAAGGCTAAAGCCATACCAGCGACTATTCCCCATGCTCTTGTCGTGCCTATAGCTGTCGTTAATCTCCTCTCTCTTCCTATGAGTTGAACTCTGTACTTTATGTCGTCTAGAAGGGTTGAGAGCGTTGATATTGATGGTGGAATAACCGGGGCAAGAGGCAACTTGAGGCCAGCTACCTCTTCAACTTCCTTCTTTTCAAGCTCTATGATGAATGGAGGTTCAGGATAAGCGCCTGGATCTTGTGCAACAAGTTCTTCAACTTTAGCCTTAATTTTTTCTATGTCTTCAACGCCTATCATATCAATGAACTGCACTTGCTTTTGGAATCGCTCGACAGCTTCCACAGTTAAGTGCTCTACGTATGGTATGGCGCCTGGTGCGCCATTGATTTTCTTGCTTGCTGGATCTATTCCTTTTTCATGCAGAGACTTGAAGGAGCCTCCTGTTACATGGCCTGTAACTTCGATTCCACATACTATTAGGAATCTGATGTTTGGGTTGGATATTATGTTGACAACTATCTTCTCTAAGCC
>QMSF01000136.1 GCA_003649565.1 Thermoprotei archaeon
AACAATAGCTATAGTTTCAGCGTTAATAGCTCTCTATACAATTAAGCTCATGAGAGATTCAGAGAATATGGGCATATTCTTCAGCTTATACCAGCTGTTCTTCTTAGGCATGATAGGGCTGGCTCTATCCACAAATCTAATAGAGTTCTTCGTGTTCTTCGAGATTTCCGTCGTAGCCTCATGGGCGCTGATCAATGAATGGGGTTCAGGCGAAAAAGAGAAAGTCGCATTAAAGTACTTCCTGTTCACTGAAGCTGGAGCGCTCTGCTTCCTAGCTGGAATAGTAGCCACTAACGGCTATGTGCAGACATTAGAGATCTACGAAATACCAACAAAGATAGCACAGTTGCAACCCGACGTGGGAATCCTAGTGGCAATAGTCTCAGCTATGCTCATAGGATTCTTCGTCAAAATGGCAATATTCCCATTGCACAGCTGGCTTCCAGACACTTACGTTGAAGCACCTACACCGATAACCGCCCTGCTCTCCTCTGCAATGAGCGGTCTAGCGGCTTACGCCATAGTTAGGATAGTCTTTCTCTACACTCCAACCCTTCAATACATAGCTGTCGTGATGATAGTTCTAGCCGTTATAACGATGATTTATGGAGCTGTTAACGCCCTTGGACAGGACGACTTCAAGAGGCTCTTAGCGTATTCAAGCATAAGCCAAATGGGCTACATACTCTTAGGGCTTGGAGCTGCAGCCTTCGCTATAAGCATAGGAGCAAGCAATCTAGCTACTATAGGCGCTACGGGATCCATGTTTCACTACATAGCTCACGCAATGGGCAAAGCAATACTCTTCCTCCTCGTTGGTGTATTCACTCTTCAAATAGGCACTAGAAGCATAAGTCAAATGGGCGGCTTGGCAAGTAAAATGCCCTTCACTGCCGTCATGATGTTCATAGGCTTCTTCACATTGATGGGCGTACCCTTCACAAGCGGCTTCATAAGTGAATGGATGATCTTTACCGGAGCAATAAGCTCCGCCTCACTAGCAGGTGAAGCCTTCAAGATCCTCATGGCACTTATAGCCATAATAGCTACAGCATTGACATTCGCCTATGCCTTATGGTCCATAAGGAAAATACTCTTCGGCCAAACACCACCACAACTAAATGGAGCTAAAGAGGCAGCATTAAGCCTACTTGCACCGCTAATAGTCATGGCCCTTCTATCGTTGTTCCTCGGCCTATACCCAACGATATTCACCAAAGAAATTAACAATACTATTCTTAGCCTTATCTCCTCCACCGCTCCATAAATTCAAACAAGCTTACATCTCTGCTTTTCTTCAAAACCTTGCTACACTTCTCAGGCGACAAAGCCTTAAACTCAAGCTTTAATTGTTCAAGCAGTACTTGCCCCTTCTTTCTTAGAGAGGGAGCAACAAGTATGCCTCTAACAGGCCTATTGACTCTCTGTTTAACCTCATTAACATATCTTGCAAGCTGCAAAACCTCCTTAGTACCAGCGGAGGTCCTCTTAACCTCTATCACGACAAAGTTACCCTTAGAGTCCTCGCCGACGAAATCTGCATATCCAGCATCGCCTAGATCCTTCTCTGAGGTATAGAGCTTTAATCCCTCCTCGATAAGAGAAGGATCAAGCTCTATGGCCCTCTTCATCTCATCTTCACTAGCATACATGGAGAAAACTCCTTTGTCCTGAAGCTTCCCTGAAACTATTAAGTCAACCCTACGAAATAGCAAACTCAAAACTTCATGAGGACTAAGCCGAGTAGCAATTATTTTAAGCCCATCATCAGAGACAGAGACTCTATAAGAGCATCCTGGAGGTTGCCAATTAACAGGCTCATAACCTTCAGGTCTATGAACTAGTATGGAGCCATCCTGCTTTATGATAACTACTCTCTCACCGCTTGTTAAAGTCGAGCTTGCCCGACCCTCATATTCAACCTCGCATTCTCCAATTAAAACGAGAACTTCACCATTAGCCAAGCCATCCCTTAACAGTGAGCATGCCTCTTCAAGATCAGGATTCTCTAGGACTCTCAATTCTCATCCAAATAAATCTGAATAACGCTTAATTCTTAAGCTATCAAAAGAGGTTTAAGGTGAACAAGCCTGACATGCAAGATCTTTGTAACTGGGAGACCTGGAGTTGGCAAGACTACTCTAGTCTTCAATGTTGCTGATCAGTTGAGGAAAATGGGCTTTAAAGTCGGAGGAATAGTGACTCTAGAAGTTCGTAGTAGTGGAGTAAGAACTGGCTTTAAAATAGTAGATATTGAGAACGGAATGGAGGTTCCTCTAGCCTCAGTGAGCTCAGCTTCTGGTCCTAGAGTTGGCAAATACTTGGTTCACGTCGAGAACATGGACTCATTCGCAATAAACGTTATAGCGAGAGCTCTTGAGCATGGAGACCTCATAGTTATAGACGAAATAGGCCCAATGGAGATTAAGTCTCAGAAGTTCATAGATATCGTGAAGAAAGCACTAGAATCTGAAAAGCCGCTACTAGCAACTCTACATTATAAATTAAGACATCCACTTCTTGATTACATAAGAAGCCGCAAAGACTTCGAGATAATAGAAGTTACAGAATCCAATAGAAACATCCTACCAAGGCGTATAATCGAGAAAATAAGCTCTTCAATCAAATATAAAACGTGATTTTTAAGAGACGAATCACAGATTAAGCCAGAGATATAGAGCTAGGATACAGGCTCGTATACTATTCCGAGCTGATCAGCTATGCTGTAGGCCCTTTTCATTTCACTTATACTAGGCCTTCTATTGATATCAGGGTATGAATGAGGCCTTCTTGCAACTTCGTGTTCTGGCCTATACTGCTCCATTATGTTGACTAAGCACCTAGGGCAATTCTCAGCTAGCCACCTCAAGATGGGCTCAGTGCAACACTCGATGTGATTGGGAAGTACTAGGTGCCTGACGATCATATCACCGCTCTCATGCATAATCTTGAGATTTCTAGTAACAACCTCAAAGTATCTGGGCACTAGAGATAACCTTTCAGCGCATTTATCATTACCATACTTGAAGTCGGGAAGCCAAATATCGACGAGATCCTTTATAATCTCCATCGCTTCGAGGCTTGCATAGGCATTGCTATTCCACAGTATTGGAACGTTTATATCCATGTACTTAAGGGACTCGACAATTACGTGCATCGACTGATCGGGATTACCGCCAACATAATTAATGTTCCTGCAGCCCTCCTTCCTAAGCCTAGTGGCTATAGAGGCAAGCTGCTTAGGAGTAACTTCAACCCCATTATATGGATCCGTGGATATATCCCAATTCTGACAGAAAACACACTTGAAACTACAGCTAGTAAAGAATATTGTGCCACTTGGAACTAATGGCGCCTCCTCACCATAGTGATGGAAGAAGCTTGAAACTCTCGCAGTAGCATCAAGATTACAAAAGCCTTTCTCACCTTTCTCTCTATTAACTCTACATCTCCTCTCACAGAAAATGCAGGATCTAAGCATTCTTTTAGTGAGCTCCACTTTAACATCTAGAAAGCTAATTCTAGGAGTTTCAAGGTCCTCTAAGCTCAACCTATCAGAGGCTATTTCCCTCCACACTTTATCAAATGTCCTAGCCACCTCTCTATGAGCTCTCCAAAGCTCCTCATCACTAGACGATAAGTCCACGTCGACCTCAATTCTCTTACAGATTCTATACTTCGCTGGCTTGGCATCAACCATGACGTCGTAATACCAGCTAAGCCTCCTCTTAACTTCAGGGTGACTCCAAACCCTCCTAGCGTCAGGCCTCAACATGAATATCTCAAACATACCTGAATCCACAAGTAGTTAAGTCTAGGCAACTTAGTAATTAACCCATTGCTTGAAGACCAAGTAAAAACATTTAAGAGCTAGCACTACACCCTACCACTACCAAAGAGGGAGAAGCCTTGAAGTCTATGTACCATTACATAGCACAATCATGGAAGAGGCCCTACGATGGAGAAATGA
>QMSF01000137.1 GCA_003649565.1 Thermoprotei archaeon
CGTCAGCGACGACATCAACGTCAGGCTGGCATACTCGAGAGATGCAAGCCCAGAACCTCCAAGAATATGCGATGTCGTCGTAAGGCCAGCCTCGACAGAGGAAGTCGCCGAGATAATAAAAGTAGCCAATCGCTTCAAGACCCCAGTCATCATTAGAGGCGGAGGAGCAAACCTAGTAGGCCTTCCGCCAGGTAGCGGTGGAATAACCATCGACATGACGAGAATGTCCAAAATAATTGAAATCGACGAGACATCAATGACCGTTACTGCTCAGACGGGAATTAACTGGTCAATGTTAACTTATGAGCTCAAAAAGAAGGGTTATCGAACACCATTCTATGGACCCTTTAGCGGCGGGGCTGCAACAATAGGTGGAGGAATAAGCAATGCAAGTGCTGGCCTCGGAAGCGCCAAGTATGGAACAGTAGCAGACATACTTGTAGGGTTAGAAGTAGTCTTACCAACAGGCGACGTCATAAGGACAGGCTCAGGTGCTAATCCGTATGCTAGAAAGTTTACTAGATGGGGCTTCGGCCCCGACATGACTGGATTGTTCGTCGGGGACCAAGGAGTATTTGGTGTAAAAACAGAGGCGACGCTCAAGATTATGCCATGGCCTGATGCGCAGGCATTTGGCAGCTATACATTCCAAGACCTAGAGAAGGCCTGCAAAGCTATATATGAAGTCCAGTTAAGACACATACCGACCAACATAATACTCTTGGAGCCAGACTTCAACAGGCTCTTTGGCAAGGCAGGCTTTAGAGGACTAGCAGACGTACCATTCTCAGTCCACTTGCACATAGAGGGCTACAGCAAAGAGGAAGTTGAAAAGCAGAAAGCCATAGCTGATGAAATAATGAAGAAATATGATGGACAAGAAGTTCCACCAGACTTCCCAAGCTGGAACTTCACGAGACCGTGGGAATGGCAGCCTAGGACAGGTCCTCTAGGACAAGCATGGATAACAGCATGTTACAAAATGCCGATACTAGACTATCCAGCTCACAGGGAAATGTGGTATAGAGTTCTAGATAAGTACAAGGACGTAATGAAGGAGAAGAAAATAGACTTCTACGTAGCATCACTGGTTGTCGAAAATGCCCTTGACCCAATGAACGTGCTATACTGGTTCGACGAAGACGAAGAAGCCAGAGAATGGGTTAGAAGAATCTGGAGAGACCTCATAGAGAACGAGATAAGGCACGGCGCAATACACTACTGGTTAGGCAAGGTGATAGGCGAGCGAGTTGCCAGAACGTACACTGGAGTATACTTCGACTTCCTAAGAACAATAAAGAGAACGCTAGATCCCAACAACATACTGAACCCAGGTCTCTTGCTACTTTAAGTTCATGGAGGTGATCTTATGGCTAAGCTATTTGTCGAGCAATTTAAAGACGAAATATATAGGTGCATTAGGTGCGGTTACTGCCGAGACTTCTCGAGATATAGGGACTCAGCTTATAGAGTATGCCCATTAAGAGAAGAAGATGCCACACCAGGATTTGAGCCTTATAGCGCTAGAGGCCGCTTAATGCTGATAAGATTCGTACTTGAGGGCAAGCTTCCATTAAACGAGAAGCTAGCCGACCTCTTCTACACATGCCCAACATGCAGAAACTGCTGGGACAAATGCTATGTCGCCCAGACAAGACTCAAAGGCCAATACATGCTCAATCAAGTTGAAATTTACGAAGCCTTCAGACACGATTTATTCAAGGCTGGCCTCATAAGCCCAAGGCATAAACAGATACTTGAATGGACGGAGAAAGAGCACAACCCATACCTCGAAAAGCATGAAGATAGAATTAAGTGGGTTCCTGAAGGCGTCGAGCCTCCACCAACGAAAGGCGAAATTGTGTACTTCGTCGGCTGTACCTCCTCATATAGGCAGAAGAACATAGCTGCCGCAACCTTGAGATTGCTGAGAAAAGCTGGGATTAACGTAGCAGTGCTATATCCAGATGAGTGGTGCTGCGGCTCGCCAATGATGAGGATAGGTCATAGAGAATTAGCGAAACAGCTAGCTGAGCATAATGTATCTGCGATCGAAAAGGCTGGAGCAAAAATGGTCGTATTCTCATGCGCAGGCTGCTATAGAGCCTTCAAAGTTGATTACCCAGCATTAGGCGTTCAACCGCCATTTGAGCTAAAGCACGTGGTGGAGCTGGTTCTCCAACTATTAAATGAAGGCAAGCTCTCCATAAAGAAGGAGTTTAAGCACAAGGTCACACTTCACGATCCATGCCACACTGGCAGGCACCTAGTACACATAAAGGCCGAGCTATACGATCAGCCAAGAGAGATACTCAAGAGAATACCTGGCGTAGAGTTCGTTGAGATGGAGAGAATAAGGAGGAACTCTTGGTGCTGTGGTGCTGGCGGAGGCCTAAGATCCTATAACCCCGATGTATCATTAACACTGGCAAGGAATAGAGTTAAAGAAGCTGAGAGAACAGGAGCTGACATACTAACGTCAATATGTCCATTCTGCTACAGGAACTTGAGTGACGCTATACAAATGACAGGCTCAAACATGAAGATGTACGACTTAGTAGAAATACTGGACATGATAACGGAGTAAACCCAACTAAATCCTCTTTCCTTTTTAATCTTCAACTCGAGGATTATTTAATAAAATAAATTAAAGTAAATATTAAGAAAAGAGGCTTACTCCATTGCCTTCCTTATCAAGTCCTCTAGGTAGAAGACCTTTATGTCCTTGTACCCTGCCTCGTCCAATGCATCTCTTATCTGTATAACGCAGAATGGACATTCTGTTACAACTGCTTCAGCTCCAGTCTCTATTATCATTTTTACTTTATCAGCCCTTATCATGTCGCTAAGCTCCCTCTTGCCAGATCTAACGCCTCCTCCAGCGCCGCAACATTGATCAGGCTTTCTCATCTCTATGAGTTGTATGCCTGGTATTGACGTTAATAGCTCACGTGGTTGCTTGTATATTCCCTGTCCTCTACCGATATGGCATGGATCGTGCCATGTAACCTTCATCTTAATCTCCTTTAGCCCTGTCAATTTGAGCTTTAGTACGTCAACTATATACTCTGATAGATGATAGACCTTGAATGGCATGTCTCTTCCAAGGAACTTCTTGACGAACTCTGGGAAGTTCTTCTTGAGTGTTAAACTGCAGCCTGCGCATTGAGTGACTATCGTTTTTACGCCAAATCTTTCGAATGCAGCCACGTTTTGCTTGACAAGTCTTTCCATAACGCTTAGTACACCGGTTCTAATCATCGGCGATCCACAGCATACTTGGTCTTTAGGTACGACGACTTCAATGCCGAGCTTTAACAGTATGTCTAGGGTTGCCTTGGCAACTGGTTGAAGCCTATAATCGGCTAGACAACCCGTGAATAAGCCGACTCTATCAATAGGTTCTCTATTGGGTTTAAACACCTCTGTCTCGAGGCTCTCGAGGAATGGAGTATCCTTTCTTGCCACAGACTTGCCTGTTTTTTCAATTAACTCCTTAGGAACTAAGTGGCCTTGCAGTGGACCCATGCCTCTGCTAACGGCTATGGCTCTCAGCTTCTCAAAGACTACTTCAGGAACAGCTATCTCTTCTGGACATACCTCACTGCACTTTCTGCATGTTGTGCAGCAGTAAAGTCCTTGAGCAAAGGCAGTTGGTAAGACGTCGTGCTCATTAAGTGGATTAAATGCTGATTGAGCTAATGCAACCATTAATCCCGGGCCAGCCATCTCTGACCATGCAACTTTCACTGCTGGACATACCGATATGCATGACCAGCATTCAATGCATCCAGCAACTTTTATGAAGTCCTCGTACTTATGACCTGGAACTCTAGCTGGCTCAGTACCTCTACGCTTTGTAGTTACGAAGTATGGTCCAAGAGCCGTAAACCTCTTGTAGTGCTTGCTGAAATCAACAACCAGGTCTCTGACAACAGGCAGATTATCCAAAGGCTCTATGACA
>QMSF01000138.1 GCA_003649565.1 Thermoprotei archaeon
CTTACGTTAACCAAATCGTCGTCATCACTCACATAGGCTTTAAAAGTTATCGTCTGACCCCAGACTTGATCATGTGGAGTAACACTTGGGTCTTCAACTTTAGGCCAAACTTCGACAAAAAATCTATTAGAGAATAAAGTAGAATTGAAATTGTAATAATTCCTTGAAGAATTCATCCTTACAGAATAATATCCTCCTACCGCATTCGTAAGGTTTATTGAGCAATTGTAGTAATTATTTCCTAAAGAGGATGCTTCACAAGATTTCGAGTAAGATTCATGAGTTACTGTAAAATTAACTTGAGCGTCTGATATACCTAATCCACACTCATCACTTACATTTCCCTCTATACTCACATTCTCATTAGGATAGTAAATCTCATTTCCAGTAGGATAAGTTAGCAAATTCCTTAACCAACCAATAATCGTTAAAGTGTAGTTTGTTGAGTTAGTATCTTTATAGCAAGCATTATTGATAACGCCGGCTTTCCAATATTGTAAACCGACTGAATAGCTACAGTTTGAATTAAAGTAATAGCTAGAAGTTGCATCGCTTTGAGTATAATTGAGAGTTCCTGAATCAAAGTTTTGATTATCATAAGTTATCCAGAATCGAGTCTCAAGATTAGCGGGAACTAAAGTTTTATTATCTGTATCGTTAACTAAAACTTTAAGAAGAATTAAATCTCCTCTATTTATAATGCTGTTATTGCCTTGCAGATGTATTATTTCGACATCATCTTTATCTAGATTAAAGGCTATCCCTGCCCTATCCGTGGTGTTATGAGCATCAGTTGCATTAAACTTAAAGTAATAGGTAGGCATATCACTACAACTAAATCCTTTATAATAGAAAGTTAACTCAGTTTTTTGCCCACAATCATAGCAAATTTGAGAATCTATAAATTGCCAGGTTTGATTATCAGGAGATAACCAGAAGCTTACGTTTACATCCTCTCCGTTCAAATCACTCACATTAACTTTAAAGGTAAAGTTTTCTCCCCATCCCCAATCGTCTTCGGGTAAAACGGTCTCATCCTCTAGGACAGGAGGTACCCATTGCTGGATTATTCTAAAGGCATAGGGTTTAGTTTGTGAGTTATCATCATAATAACTCACGTTTGAAGTAAAGGTTGTCAGATTGTACCAACCCTCAGGAGCTTCCGTACCATTCCATTCACAAACATAGGTTCCATTGTTAAAGTTTATCGTTTCATTACAATAGAATTGAGTACCAAATGCTACACTTTTAATTGTGTAGTTAACATTTGCTGAAGTTATGTTGTGTAAAGAACATTCATCAACTAGATGAGTTGTTAAATTGATATAGAGCAAATCTAATCTTATAAATTCGTTCCCATCTGGATAGGTTATGTTGGGAGTGAGCAAACCTATTATCGAAACGTTATACTTAGAAGAGTTCACCGCTTTATAACACGAATCAACTATTTTTATATAAGCATACCATTCTTGTTTTCCAACTTCAAACCTACAATCTGGATTAAAGTAATATTCAACATATCCACTTGAATTTGTTTTATTCCAACTTTGCTCAAGAGTAGGAGCTGCATCGATAAAATCTGTTCCGTTAAACACGGCAAAATAGGGTTTAGGTGAATCGTAGGTAGAGCTATAGGTGGCTGGAGCATTCCTATCAGTATCGTTTAGGTACATGATAAAGCGAACGGAATCATCGCCATATCTTTTGACATAAGTCTCATTTCCTTCTACATACAAAATTTCCAGATCATCTTTTTTGATGGCATGAAAGTTTGGAGATGTCTCTGAATAGGATCCTGGACTTCCTGGATGAGAGGCATTAAATTTATACCATAAAACATTTCCTTGGTCTGCACAGGAATAGGTTCTTGTAAAGTTTACTGGAGTATTGATTGGATTTGCTATATACCTGCATTCAGTTATCGAATAAGGCCCTTCTTCACTGTTTGCTTCAAGAAGACAAACTTCTACACTTTCATAATGGTCTACTATAACACTAAAATTATGTACTTCTCCCCAAGAACCGTCATCAGGAAAGCTAAGTGAAGGATTTGTAAGTCTAACTGGAGTGACAAGGAAAAATGCATTATCAAAATAATCATGGCCAGAGTGGTAATCAGACCTTTCAGCATAGATTTCGATTCTATACCAACCTGCTGGTTTATTTGTAGAATCCCAGCTGCAATTGTAATGAGTTCCATTGAAAGTTGCATAACCTGAAGAAGGACATCTAAACCATTCATTAGTTCTAAGATTTGTTAGATTAAAGTATACGTTAGCATCTCCTACCAAATTATTACAATCGTCGGAAAGATTTCCTACTAGCTCTATTATTTCACCCTCTGTGAAATTCTTGGAGCCATCTGGGAAGACTACCTTGGGATTAAGATCTCCAACTATTTTTATTAGTAAAGTTTCACTCGAAGTATTATCAGCATAACAACTATCCTGGCTTACATTGACTTCCCATGAATATATTCCAGCACTATAACTACAATCTGGGTTAAAATCGATATAATAATATTCAGCTGTTGAGTTAAGGTTTGAAGTTATTTCATAAGTTGAAGAATTTGTTAAAACAAATCTAACTTTATTCGTATCTATAACCGTTACATTCTGATTCAAAAGAAAGTCCTTTATTTGAACAGCTAATCTTGCGGTATTATTTGGCTTTGTATCGTTCCTGTTTATTATCGAATTATTACCCAAATAATGTTCAATTAGGATAGGCTCTCTTGTAACATTGAACGAAACGATTAAGGATTGGTTAGCAAATCCAGAAATATCTGTTGCATTAGCCTTAAAATACCAATCTCCTACTTCGTTTAAAGTAGCATTACAAGTAAAGTTTCTTTGGTAGAATACTTCGAAGTTATTACATTGAGAACATTGTTGCGTATCCTCTAATTTCCAAACACCTAAATCTTTTCTTAGCCAAAGACCTATCGTTACTGTATCATTATCTTCATCGGTCACAAACACGCTAAAGTTGAATGGCCTAATTCCCCAAGGCCCAGATGGATAAGGTGAAACTGTTGGACTTTCTAGGTTGGGGATGCTTGCCAAATAAAATGCATTTTCAACCTTTGCTAAACCATTCCAGTGTAAGTTCTTGTTAGAATACATAGTAATATTATACCATCCTAAAGGAGCTAGAGCTGTTGGGAAATCACAGTGATATTCTTGGCCAACAGATGTTGCTGAGCAAGTATATGTATAATCACCATTAGTTAAATTAAAGTAAACTTCATCAGCGTCAGTAACATTATCTCCACAATCATCTTGAACATAACCTTTTATGGCTATAGTAGAGGTTAATTCCTTGCTGAAGTTAACTCCTATTGGAGAAATTATGAAATTTGTCAAACTTCCCATTAGAGTGAAGTTTAATGGTAAAGTAATATTGTCTTTAACACAAGTGGCACCATCCGTTCCACCTTTCCATTGATGTAATCCTAAATAGTACTTAGTTTTATCTGAACACCAAAAGCTATTAGTAAGTGTCCTTACTAAATAGCCCGAAGCATTTGTATACCAATAATCGGCGACCCCAAGATCTTCCCATTGATCAAGAGTATAAGCTGAAATGTATATTCTTCCTCTTGAACCTTCCGGGGCTACTTGTTGAGCATCTCTATCCCACACATAAACTATAAAATCTGTTGTTTGACTTCTGTTAACTATCTCATAGTTGAGTGGTTGAACTGATTCAACATTCACATCATCTTTCTCAACAGAATAAGTTTTTCCGTATATCTGGCTTGTTCCATCATCATTACTTGCATTAAACTTGAACTCCCAAGTAGAGATATTCTCACACATGTAGTCATATGAGAAGTTTATCTGAGTCCATGTCAGACAGTTTTGACAAATATACGAGTCTATTAATTTCCAATCCTGACCTATAATTCTGTGCCATGCGTAAACCGTTACATTTCTTCCGAATCTATCTCTTGTATAA
>QMSF01000139.1 GCA_003649565.1 Thermoprotei archaeon
ATTTTCTTTGCGTATTCGGATATGATGTTAGCGATGAGGCTTGACATTATTTCAGTCAATTATCGGGCACCCTATGACTATCTTTACTTTAAGGTATTTAAGCTTGTATTTGCCTTTTGTGTTATTTGGTTTTCTTTATGTTGTTATTTGTTTAAGTTCTTAATATTATTTGGTATGCTTTGTCGGTTAATGTTGTTGCTCGTAGGCTGGAGGTTGAGGGATTCGGCTTACGAGCCATCATCCTAAGCTTAACTAATTATTCTGTTATGGCTGCGGGTTTTTTGGAGTTATTGGTGTTTTAGGTTTGTTGCTCGTAAAGCCCTAAGTCTTTTGGTGCTGAAATGGTTGTTACACTCATGTATTTACCATTAGCTCTAGTAGTGTATTGTGTAGTAGTTTATGCTATGTACTTGTTTGTATTAGGTTGGGGGCTTACTCGTGATTTGGGTTTAAGGGTGCTTTGTATGGCTTTCTATTTGAGTTCTTTTGGGTGTATGATGTTTTCTTTTGGGTGTTTATGTTTTTCTATGAATTCTATTAGGTTTTTGTCTGTTGTGAGTAGCTTTAGCTTTTCTGTTTTGGCTATTGAGTAGAGCAGGTTGTCTATCATGTCTCTATGTCCTAGCTTGTACATGTTTATGGCGTTTTCAACTGCCTCCTCCTCTACGTTCACATGTTTTGCCGTGCTTCTTAGAGCTCTAATTCCCTCCTTGATTCGCGTTATCTCCTCTTCAGACCCCCTAATCGTCTTCACTATCTTCCAGAGCGCTTCTAGCAAGCTAATATCGCTATAGTATAGCTCGTAGAAGCCAAGCTTGTGAAATGCCTCCATTATTTCATTGGAGGTTTCGAATCCTAAAATTGGTAGGAGAAATGACGTGTCGAGCAATATTCTATTGTTTATTGAGGAGTTTTTCCTGTTCAATTAGGCTTTCCTCCTCAACCTCTTCAGGAGAGATTTTCCCAATCTTTTTACCATGTAGAGCAAGCCATACGGCATCCCTAACAGGTTCTATCACCACCTTATCTCCCATAGCCACCACTCTAACCTTTTGACCCTCACTTATCTTAACGATATCAGCAACTGCTTTAGGGATAACAATCACCCTCTTTCTCCCAACCCTAGTCTCCACAGCTACACCCATATTCTTCCACTCCACTTCTAAGCTAAGTTAAACGTATTATTTAAGGTTTAACCTTCACGATCAATCCAACCCTTCGTGCACAATCTAACATGCTTATTATCCTTCAAGAAGCACATCCCCCTACTTCAACCTCAGATTTTAAAGGGATCAAGCGTTAAGCACTTGCGTGCATGCGAAAATAAGCAACGCCATCGAATCACTTCTTGAAGGGTTGCATCTACACTCAAAGAAGAAGGTTTAACGCTTGCATAGAAGGCCTTTAGAGGAAAGTGGAGGTTGTTCAATAAGCTTGAGCAGATAGCTGATCTTTTAAGGAGTTACGAAGAGGTCTATGGAATATGCTTTAAGAGCCTTCATTTCACTCTCAAGATTCACAAGAGATTGCGACTTAACCTTAATCTCCGTTTTATCTCTCATGGCTTCGTTTTAGGGTTATGTTATGCCTAGTTTTTCCTCTATTCTCCTTATTCTATCCATGGTTTCTCTATGATACTGATCCATGTAGAACTTCAAGTCGTCCATTCTCTTCTCCAAACCATCAACCCTAAGCTCTAAACCCTTAATTCTATTCTCAAAACCCTTCATTCTATCTTCGAGACCCTTAAACCTATCTTCAAGACCATTAATTCTCAATTCTAAAGCCTTAAACCTGTCTTCGAGACCTTTAAACCTATCTTCGAAACTCCTTATTCTATCTTCGAGGCCCCTAAACCTATCTTCAAGACCATTAATTCTGCCATTAAACTCTCTTCTTAATGCTTCAATTTGTGTTGTGAGTCTCTTGTCTAGCTCTTGGATTTGCGATGTCAATCTCTTGTCTAGTTCTTGGATTTGTGTTGTTAGTCTTCTATCCATTTCGGACATTATTAAGACCATGAGTTCGGGGGCTGTGATTCTCTTGCCTTGACTGGCTTTTTCAACTATTTTCTTTGCGTATTCGGATATGATGTTAGCGATGAGGCTTGACATTATTTCAGTCAATTATCGGGCACCCTATGACTATCTCTTGTTTTAAGGTATTTAAGCTTGTATTTGCCTTTAACAGCTTTTCCCTATTTACTTTACCATCAGCCCATTTTAGGAGGGGTCTTGGTCATCTATATAACTTTTTGTCGACATAAAGAATTATTGTCCTTATGCTGTCTCAAAGCATTAATATGGCTCTTGTAAATTTGAGGTCCTCCTTGGGGTCTAGTGTTATTCCATATTTGTCCATGGTTCCTGAGCCTACTATTAATTTGGGGGTTATCCTTTTATCATTTATCATGATCTCCTTAACGAAGTCGTCTATAATGAATACCGTCTCTGGTAAGTCAAAACCATCAATAACAATGCTTAGCTGAGCATGTTTATCGACTACGATTAATTCGCCGTTGATCCAGTATAGCCTTAACCACTTGGTGCCGAAGTTTCTCTCAAAGAAGCTACGTTGGATAGCTGTGATGCCCGAGTCGGTATCAAACAATGCCGTACAGCTAACCTCTTTATCCATAAACTTGATCCTCACATCTTTTAAAGCACGCATCTTAGAGAACCTGAAGACAATAACTGGCTTTACTTTTATAAATTGCCTACAATCCCTAAGAGGTCTATGCCCTCTCTTGATTTGAGTTATTGGTGGTTTTGCTCTGCTGTTTCTGATAGTTTTTCCACGATTTTCGCGTATTCTCGACCTTCTCAATTTCTAATTTAAATTTCTATGCTCTTAACAATACCTCATAAAACCCTATGTTGTGAAGGTAGTTGGCTACATTCCCAAGCCCCTTTAGGCTGCTAATCTTATCCTTTAGCTTTTTAACTGTGCTTTTGAGGAGTGTGATCGTCCACCTTGTATTAGATCTTTATCTAAAAGCTCTCTATCCTCATTGAAGACTGTCTTTACGATCTTAGTCTACCAGAGGCTATGCTTATTATAAGCCTCGTGAAATGACGCTAAGAGGTGCGCGATTATCCTTTAGCGTAATTTAGGATTCCAAATATTTTCTTTATATCTTCTACATGCTTAGATCCTAACCTCATTCTCGTGCAGGTAATTGTGATCTTGCCGCCTATTTCTTTCATAAGTTTCATAGCTTGAGGATTAGCGTCTGGCACTATAATTGATGTAGCGCCTAGCTCTCGCGCCTTAACCAGCAGCATTAACGCGGTATCTGGGTCCTTAGCTATGAGTGGCCCTAACTTTGTGTTCCATAACATGCAGTACCCCTTATTCTTAACAGTTAATATTTTAGCGGATCTTTTAACCCATGCCTTAATGACTCTAAGTCTGTCAGTACCGAAAACTGCTTTGTCAAGTTCCATGACATATTTAGGAATATCATGTGACACCTCAACGCCCTCTACATTAGTAGGTAGCCTAGCATCACCTATGTCGTAAGTAATGGTCTTATACTCATCAATGAATCCCAACCTCTTATAGAGCCCATATCCAGCCTCCGAGGCATCCAGCCTAATAGTCGTGACTCCAGCTTCCCTCAACTTATCCAATACTCTCCTCATTAATCTAGTACCAATCCCCCTCCTTTGAAGCTCTGGTACTACACCAACTAAACCAACCCATGCAAGCCCATCATATGTGACATAGCAGGCAATACCAACAACTCTACCACATGATAGCGCTAGAAAGCAACCATCAGGCTGCACTTCAAGATTAACATCGAAAGAAGCAGCTATACAGCTAAAATCCTCCTCAACTTCATAGGCACGACGAAAAACCTCAACCATCCAAGGAATGTCTCTATGCGCAGCCAACCGAATGACAGCCTCAGCCATAGACTAATCCCGATATAACATTATTAA
>QMSF01000140.1 GCA_003649565.1 Thermoprotei archaeon
CGAGGCAGAGCCCATTTTTTATTCCGCTTTTCTTGACTGTTTCCTCTACTTGTCTTGTTATGTTTACAAGCTCAATTCTCTTTGAGGTTGATATGTCGAGTGTTTCGAAGTGTATCTTCACTGTTGACCCCCGCTATTATGAGGTAAACCTTATTTTTATATTCAGCTAGTTTATCGACATGGGCTTTCAGGTTCGAGGAAGGAGGAAGGAGCCTAGGTTTCTTAGAAGTGATGGAACGCCGAGCTTTTCATCTAGAGTTTATGAGAAGCCTGGTGAGGTTGAGGTTATTGCTCGTAGACCTGTTGTCACTGCTACTCCGACTACGCCTGTCATTGATGCCTTAAAGACCATGGCTGGCCAGGGCTTTAGAAGGCTGCCAATCGCATCTCCAACGGGTAGGCTACTTGGAATAGTAACTGCTATGGATCTCATGGATTATTTTGGTGGCGGTAAGAAGTTTGACTTAGTGGTTAATAGGCATCAATTCAAGTTTTATGCTGCTTTAAATGAGATGCTTGAGCCAATAATGACAAGAGATGTCGTTAAGGCTTACGTTGATGAAACATTCATAGACGTTTTAACTAAGATGGTCAAGCATAATGTCGGCGCTATCCCCATAGTTACGAGAGAGGATAGGGTTTTTGGGATAATAACGGAGAGAGATGTCGTTAATCATCTTGCTGAGAAGATTACAGGTAAGAGCGTTGATGACGTTATGAGTAGTGACGTCGTAACAATAAGTTCCGAGAGTACTTTTGAAGAGGCTTTAAGAACCATGGTCTCTAATGGATTTAGAAGGCTGCCGATTATCGATGATGGGGAGCTTAAGGGTATTGTCGTCGCTATGGATATTATAAGATTTCTAGGATCTGGAAAGGTGTTTGAGTACGTGAAGTCCGATGATATCCGCGATATCCTTAGTATTAAGGTTAAGGAGGTCATGACGAAGGACATAGTGACTATAAGTCCCGATAAGGATATTGGCGAGGCTGCGAGTTTAATGCGCAAGACCAATAGAGGCTCTCTGCTAGTGGTTCGAGACGGAAAGCTTGCTGGCATTATAACGGAGAGAGATCTGCTAATTGCTATAGCATTAGAGTAACCTCTTCACCATTTTTGCTCCTTCTTCAAATGCTTTTATGTTCACAGATGCTATGTTTTCTTTAAAGTTTCTTGCTATTGCCTTTATTAGGGACTCCTTGCTTAATATGAGCTTGCCTGTTGCCCATGTTGAGCCTAAGATGACCATGTTTGCTGATAGTGGTGAGCCAATCTTCTTAGCTACTTCGTATGCGTCGACACAGTAGATTTCGCTTGCCACTCTCTTTGCATCGTCTATCACTTTATCTAAATGGGGGTATTCTAGGCCTCTTATCATCGATAGTGGTGGTGGCAGCTCAAAGCTGCTTACTACGATTGTGCCGCCTGGTTTTAAGTAGTGTAGTGCCTTGAGAACTTCTGATACCTCTAATGAGATTATTATGTCAGCTGAACCCTCCATTACCAGAGGTGAGTTTATTTTATCGCCGATTTTCACGTGACAGATCACCGATCCACCTCTTTGAGCCATGCCGTGCACTTCTGAAATTCTGACGTCATATCCATCGAGTATTGCTGCTGTGCCAAGTACTGCTGCTAATGTAAGTATCCCTTGGCCTCCAACACCGGAGAGTACCATGTTTATTCGGGTCATGATTCCACCACATATATGGCTTTATGTGGGCAGACGTGCTCGCATAAGCTGCATCCTGTGCACATATTGTCATCTATCATGACTTTTTCATTTCTCGGTATTAATGCTGGGCATCCTACGAGCTTTATGCAAACCATGCAACCTTTGCACAGTTCTGGATTGACTTGTCTCTTAGATAGCTTGATTTTGCCTTGTCTATGCTCTCTTAAGAGCATTAATGAGCATTTTCGTCTTGCTATCACTACGGCTGGCCCTAAGCCTTTTTGTACGTGTTCTATAGCTTCGGCAATGCACGATATGGTTGATTCAAGATCATAGGGATCTACAACCTTGCAGAACTCCACTCCACATGCCTTTGCTATTTCTTCTGGCAGCACAGGCTTTACTTGTTGGCCCATTGCATTAATGCCGGTTGCAGGGTTTGGCTGGTGGCCGGTCATTGCCGTGAAGCTATTATCTAACACTACTAAGACAAAGCTTGAAGGATTGTGGATTGCATTTATCAGAGCAGGTATGCAGGCGTGCAAGAAGGTTGATTCTCCTACCGTCGCTATGACTATCTTGTTGCTGAACTTCGCGAATCCACATGATAAGCCTGCGCTTGCACCCATACAAATCGTTGTATCGACTACTTCAAGCGGCGGGTAGTAACCTAATGTGTAACATCCGATGTCACTTGGATAAATAGCATCAACCTTCTTTCTCTTCACCGCCATTTTTATGGCGTAAAATGTGCTTCTATGGGGGCAACCTGCGCAAAGTATTGGTGGTCTTGGAGGTGCTTGAGACTTCAATTCTATTTCCTGAGGTAACTCCATTTTTACGCCGAGGAAGGACGAAATGCCATGCAGAACTTTTTGTGGCGTTAATTCGCCGGCAAGCGGTATAAGGTCTTTTCCATGGATTTTTACATCGAGATTTAAATCGTGACATAAGGCTTTGACTTGGAGCTCGATGAGTGGTTCAAGTTCTTCGACTATGAGGACCTTCTCTTTATCCTCTAAGAATTTTATCATCATCTTCTTTGGAAGTGGATGTATGGTTGAGAGTTTTAAGAGGGAAACGTTATTGTGAGCTTGCAAGTACTCTAAAGCTTCAGATACATGTGCGTATGCTAATCCGCATGCTATTATGCCGATTTTAGATGAGCCTTCTATCATGTTAAACTTAGAGTTGTTAAAAGCCTCCTCAACGGCTTTCAGCCTATTTATCGCTTCTATTCTCATGCGTCGGGCGTTGATTGGTAAACAAACGAATTTTTCGGGATTTCTCTCGAAAAGACCTGTTTTCCTGGATCTCTTTACTGGGCTTATTTTTACTGGGCCTCTTGCATGACTTAGTCTTGTCGTTGTTCGCAGGATTACAGGTACTCCATGGAGCTCTGAAATTTCGAGAGCATAGATGACCATGTCCTTGGCTTCTTGAGGAGAGCTAGGCTCAATTACTGGTATATAGGCGTGTAACCCGTATATCCTATTGTCCTGTTCATTCTGTGAGCTATGGCAGCTAGGGTCGTCTGCCGATACTATGATAAAACCTCCTTTAACGCCAGTATAAGCCGATGAGAAGAGCGAATCAGATGCAACATTTAAGCCTACATGCTTCATTGCGGTCAATGCCCTTAAACCGCAATATGATGCTGCTAAGGCTACTTCAAATGCTACTTTCTCATTTGTGCTCCATTCAACATACATGTCATACTCTTTAGCTAGAGATGCGAGAGTCTCGACGATTTCTGTTGATGGGGTTCCAGGATAAGCCGTTGCTACTTGGACATCTCCCTCTATTGCGCCTCGCGCTATTGCCTCATTCCCTAACATCAGCACTACTTCTTCTTGATCAATCTTCATAGTCTAATCCCTTACTTCTCTACGCTTAGAAGTACTGAGAATTAAAGATGCCTTTTTCATGGAGTTTCTTGTGGTCATATTAAGGTCTCAACTATATCTAAAATCTCTATTTGCATGTTATGACGTCGTATTGCCTCTCTGAAGTTTAACTCGCAGAATGGACATGCCGTGACTAGCTTGCTGACATTAAGCTTTGATAATTGCTTAAGCTTGTTAAATGCTATCTGTTCTGCTAATTCTCTAAAAGCTGACATTAAGCCTCCTCCACCACCACAACAAACAGCCTTTTCTCTATTGTCCTTGAATTCCACAAGTTCCATTTTTGCAAGATTAGTTATTACATGTCTAGGTTCTTCGTATATATTGGAGTGTCTACCTAAG
>QMSF01000141.1 GCA_003649565.1 Thermoprotei archaeon
CTCAAAGAGAGGGTATCTGAGTATCCGCCTGATGAGGTGGCTGAGATAACCTGGATTCTAAGGGAAGACATAATTAAGGCTGCAAGGCTATATGCAACTAATAAGCCATCTGCAATCCATTGGGGCTTACCGATAGATCAAAGTCCAGCTGCTACGCCAGCAGCTCATGCCATAACGCTTCTATGGTGCATAACTGGCAATCTCGATATACCTGGAGGTAACGTTATAGCGAGATACGCCTTCGATGTAGCTACATATCCATACCACTCAGGCAAAGTTGCAGTCAAGCTGCCAGAAGAAGCTCATAACAAGAGGTCTGGAGCATGGAAATACCCATTAGTCATGAGATCTAGGGCATTAGCTTCACCAGACACAATTCTCGATCAGATATTCACTGGCAAGCCATACCCAATTAAGGGCGCTTGGATCCAGACAAATAATGCACTTGCTGGCATGGCAGCTGAACCACAGAAATGGCATGAGGCCTTAAAGAGGCTTGACTTCGTCGTTGTTGTAGATCTATTCCTAACGCCAACAGCAGTAGCATGTGCAGACATAGTTCTACCAGCAGCTACCTTTGTTGAAAAGAACAGCGTCAGGTCATGGTGGGCGCCATTAGAGGCCATAAAGAAAATAGTCACGGTTGGCGAGTGCAAGGGTGATCCCGAAATCAACACAGAGCTGGCCAAGAGATTTAAGCCTGACTTCCCATGGAAGACCGTTGAAGAGTACCTAGACGATGCGCTAAAGCCGGCAGGAATGACCTTCAAAGAGCTATGCGAAAAAGTTTGGGTACTACCACCAAAAGGCCATCCAACAAGGCCATATAGAAGATACGAAAAGGGATTATTGAGGCCTGATGGAAGGCCTGGCTTCATGACTATTAGCAGCAAACTTGAGCTATGGGCGACATTCCTAGAATGGGCAGGGCTAGACCCACTGCCATACTATGAAGAGCCTCCATTCAGCCCATACAGCACACCCAAATTATTCAAAGAGTACCCGTTAATACTCTCAACAGGCAGAAGATCAGCAGTCCTATTTCATGCCGAGCATAGGAACATTCCATGGCTAAGAGAGATAGATCCCGATCCAGTACTTGAAATTAATCCTGAAACTGCTGAGAGGCTTGGCATTAAGGATGGCGATTGGGTCTACGTAGAGAACATGTTCGGGAAGTGCAAGCGCAAAGCAGTTGTCACACCTATAGTACCACCATGGATGGTCATGGCCCCACATGGATGGTGGCTACCAGAAAAGCCAGCTGAAGAGCCAAAACTCTTCGGTGTATGGGACGTAAATATAAATCAGCTTATACCAATGGGTTATTGTGGTAGGTCAGGTCATGGAGCGCCCTATAAATGCATGATATGCAAGGTCTACAAGGCTGAAGGACCACCATAAGCATAAGCAATGAACATAATTGATAAATCCTCCTTTTACCTATTATTTACTCGGTGATACGCCTGAAAGTAGGTGAACATATTCTCATCGATAAGCATCGCGATCCTCAAGGCAACTTCATAGCTTTAACAACCTTAAATATTTGGAAGCTCTTAGAGCCAAAGCTGAATGCTGAAGAAGACTTAGAAGGTGTAGAGGTAGACTTTTCAGGTGAAAAAGTCTTCCTGAAGTCTAGGTCACGAGCAAAGCTAAGAGCCATAATAAACAAGGCGAGGGCTCTGGGAGTTAATGTATTAGGGTCTCTATGAGCTTCAAGCGACTTCCTTTCCCCTTTATTTTATAAGCTTCTAAATCATAAATGTCAGAGCCGGATGTATCGATCATCCCTTTTTAGTCTCAAGATCCAGCGCTCATCATCTAGCTCTATCCACGTTTTTCTCACGCTTAAAGTTTACTTAGACCTTAGGGGTTAATTTAAAAAGAGAGCTATGAAAAATGGTATTGCGGGGCCAATGAAGAGAGTCATGCCCACCTGAGCTAGGCCATGAGGTGTCCTAGGGGTATCGGAGGCCCTCTACGATATGTAGTGGCCTCGTATCTCCTTGATTCTGACTTCTTCCTCTTGGCTTATATTCGAGCCCTTTTTGAGCACTTGGACTATGAAGTTACACACAAATTCAGGGTTTTCTCTGAACATTGCTTGTAATGTTCTCAGTAGAACGTTGACGTTTTTAGGCGGCAAATCGGTCAGCATTTTGTCCAAGCCTTCTCTTATCACGTCTCTCATGTAATCATTAAAGTCGCTTTCAGCTTCTATTACAGCATCGTAGACCTTCTTGAAATTGATGATCATTCGGTACTCTTCTTCATCTATTTTAATGACTATCTCCTTCATAGCCTTCAGGGTGTTGATAGCATGAGAGGCTTATCAAGGTTTGTGTTACAGAAGCAATACCTATTGGGTTACGGTTATGTTCGCTCCTTGATTATCGGCCTTGACTATGAATACTCGAGCCTTCATCTTAAGCCTTCTCTTAATTTTGTTTGCAACAGCTTCAGCTTTATCGTCGCTGGTTACAGCGTATACAGCTGGCCCCCATGAGCTTTGGCCGTAACCCTCAACTCCAATGCTCTTTAGCACTTCTATGACTTTTGCGGAGAGGGCGTTATACGTGCCTCCTTGTGCTTGAGAGAACATATTGCCCACGACTTCCTGAAGTTCTATCAAAGCCTTGCCGAAAACCTCTAAGTCTTCATCTGCCAGTGCTGGTAGAAGCTTGCATAGAGCTATGCTAGCAGCTTTACCTACGAGCTTCTCGCTTTCAATTGAAGGTTTAAGAGATGCAAAAGCTTCCCTCTCAGCCTTACCGCTAACTCCCCTGCCAATCGGTATTGTCACTACAAAATGCCACCATTCAGGCACATTAAGCCTCAAGATTAGAGGCGGGAAAGATCCTTTGGCTTTCTCTACGCCGCCATCAAGTATGAAGCCTCCTCTCTCAAAGACATAAGTGCCTATGCCTGATTGCCTTCCAAGTCCAAGGGCCTTAGAGACTGTTGCTACATTTTCATCAACTCTATTTAACGTCAATAGGGCGTAGGCGACGGATAAGGCTAATTGTGTTGTAGAGCCTAGGCCTACATGTCTAGGAGCCGTTGAGTGGACCTTTATTTTACCTTGATAAACGCCAAATGCTTTAGCTGTTCTCTCAGCAAATCTCTGAGCCAATCTCTTTTGGACACCTTCAACTATTAATTCATCAGCAGGCTCAGCCTCAACAACAGTCCTTGGCTCCTCAATACCTACACCTAAAGATACATAGAGCCTTCCTTCAACTCCTATGGGATTTATCATGCCGAAGTGAAGCCTTGATGGTGCGCTAACCCAAACTCTCAATCTCATCACCTTAAATAATGTCTTAATAAGCCCTACAATCCCCGCAGGACTAAAAACTTTCTATAGCTAAGAGCTCTAAATCGCAATAAATATCTGGAAAACCTTAAAAGGTGAAGATCATCCACTTAACAGTTCTCTTAAAGAGGGGGAGGGTTACGTGATCAAGGTCCTAGGCGTAGATCCTGGAACTTTCAGCTTCGACATTTGCGGCTTAGAGGATGGAAAAGTCTTCTATGAAAGAGTTATTCCGACACCTGAAGTCGCTAAAGGTCCTGAAGCCTTAATTAAGGGTCTTGAAGATGCTGGTAAAGTCGACTTAATAACAGGCCCTTCAGGTTATGGCGTTAAAGTAACTTATCTAAGGGATGTCGATGATCCGGAAGCCTTTGCTCTCAATGATCTTCTCCTTGTTAGAAGAGAGGATGTAGAATCAGCTCTTAAGAGAGGCGATATAGGAATAATGGTTTACCACGCAATGGTCAAAGCGACCGTGGAGATGAAGAGGAGAAACATGCCAGTATGCTTTATACCTGCAGTAATACACCTACCCACAGTCCCATGGTATAGAAAGATCAATAAAATAGACATGGGAACAGCCGATAAG
>QMSF01000142.1 GCA_003649565.1 Thermoprotei archaeon
GGTCTTCACATATCTAGCATAGGACTTAAAGTAGAAGAAGGGGCCATCTAAAATCACGTAGTCTGGCTTGACTTCTCTTAAAGCCTCTAATGCAGCCATTCTCTCGGCGTAGGCCATTAGCAGTCTTAACAATACCCTAAAGGCTCTAAGACCTTCAGGCCAGCTTAGCGAGCCAGCATAATACCCTTCACGTATAGCCTCTTTACCCTTAAAGGCTATGTAGCCAGAAGCGTAAATCGCAAATTCAGAGCCTAATCGTCTACTTGAGCTTGGCGACATTGAGCCATCAATAGCAGCTATAATCCCTAGATCCCTTGGGCTTAGATCCTTAAACTTCATGTAACTCTTGAGCTTGTTTATTCTCTCTTTCAGCCTTGTTATCTTAGCTTTAACTGCTTGAGCCTCCTTTTCAGCACATTTAAAGAGAGCTTCAATTATTGGTCTTGGGAGTGAGAGAAGTGGATTATCCTCCATTAATCATTCACCTCGAATGATATTAGAAGAGGAGTTGGCGATGGATTCATTTTGCCAGTGAAGTAGAACTTGCCGGGTTCAAGGTAAAGCAGATTCTCGGGGTCTATGCCGTATGGAGATAGCCTCTTACCAGCCTCCTCGATATCCAATGGGTGTATCTGACCTATGAACTGAGTATTGAGATTTCTTCTAACAGCTGCATTGATGCCTATCTCGCCAGCCATTCCTTGTGATATCAGTACTAGACAAAGCCTGTGCTTTCTCCCTAAAGCGCATAGATCCTTGATTTTATCGGTCGCTTGAGATTGAAGACCTTCTGGATCTGATGGACAATATTGTGGGGCTTCATCTATTACTAAGGCTATGTTTAGTTCCTCGCCTCTCGATATTTTTGTCATTATGTGCTCTGATAACGATAAGAAGAAGGCCAGCTTCTCATTACTTCCAACGCCGCTCATGTCAACTACGATTAAGTCTCCTTTCTTGGGTATCGCCTCTTCAATAGGCTTTTTGCCCATTAATGGCGCTATATCCTCGGGTTTAAGCTTCCTCCAATACCTCTCAAGCCTCTTTAACGCTAGGTTTACCCACTTGTCTTTTTGTCCTCCCTGCTCGCTATTGAGCTTATTAATCAACATCTCTTTGAGGCTGCATAAAAGCTCTTCAGGATCACTAATTGTCTTAATTAAGTTCTCCCATTGATCATAAATCATCTCTTCGAGATGCTCGCTTAACGTGCTAATGTCGCTCTTATAGCCAAATCTCCGCGTTCTCTCCATGATGTAAGTTAAGAGCGCTTCAGGCTCAGTTTTAAACTCCGATATTCTAACCGTCTTGTCCTTAAAGTGCACGGCATAATCCATTCCAGACCAGTCTAACACTAAGACTCCAAAGCCAGCTTCCCTGAGTAATGGTATTATCAGATGTCTTGTTAAATACGATTTACCTGAGCCTGTTGCACCAAACACGCCTATATGATATGAGGCAAATCTTAAGTCAAATGGTACAGGCCAAGCCCTTTCCTTAGCTAAGTGACCTTTAAATACGCAGGATCCATTAGCCATAAGCTCTAATGGATTGATGTTGGATCCTTTAAATGAGTACACCTTTGAGCCTGGCGCCACAATCAAATCGTTTTGCCTTATACCTCTACCATCTATAACGCCTATAAACGAGAGAATGTAGTAGTAGCTCTCCTTTGATTTTGAGGGTATTGAACCTGTGCTTCTGACATAAGCTATACCTGGGCTATAAGAGCCTATTTTCAGATTGTCATTTACACCCATTCCTCTACGGCATACTGCTAGTATCCTGTTTCCATTAGCATTCTCGACAAGTACAACCTCCTCTTCTCTAACGCTTCCCTCCATACCCTCAAGTAGTATTAGCGGTGCACTTGACGTAGATGTAGAGCTACCAGTAACGCCTATCAATTTTAGCTCTCCTAATTTCCCAAATATTTGGGAGTCAGTCATACTAACTAACTAGTAAACAAGCAGGCTTATAAACTAATCGGTTAGGGCTTATGGCTTGCATGAACATAAAATTGAATTAGAGCTTTAGCTCTCCACACTTTAAATCTAGTAATTGTGATGCCTAGTGCTTAGAGTATATGAGGTTGAGGGGCTTTTCGAGAAGAGGTATTCGTCATTTGCTGGTTATCCAGGTTTTGCCATTAGAGGTGCTTTTGGCTATGCTCTTAAGAAGCTTGTGTGTAGAGTTGACTTGAATACTAATTGTAAGGCCTGTAAGCATTATAGGTCGTGCATTTATGCCTTGATATTCGAGCCTTCATCCCTCATTAAGCCTGACGCCGAGATTGCGAGAAAGGGTGGTCGTAGAGGGGTCACGAGGCCATTCGTCATTAAGGTTGGACATGTTAGAGGGAGTAAAATTTCATTTAGCATCGTGTTGATGGGCAGCGCATTAGAATATGAGCACGTCGTTGTCATGGCTGTTATAGGGATGGGCTTTGAAGGTTTAGGCCTTGATAAGCGGCTTGGTGAGAGAAGGAAGTTCAAGATTAGTAGGATTAAATGCCTTGATGTAATTGATGGATCAACACGTATCGTATATGCCGAGGATAAGGGCTACGTGTTATCGGAGAGACCCGCAAACCGCATTGACCTCTTAAAGTTCTTTGAGGACAAGGCCGATAGCTTCATCAAGGTAAGACCTAAGGAGCTAAAGCTTACATTTACAACGCCAACAAACATAAGGTCTAAAGGCCAGACGCTAATAACCCCATCTTTAAGATATGTAATCGCCAATTTAGCTAGAAAGTACAGCTTATTAGCCCATTACTTTGGCATTGGAAAGTCTCTAAGAGCAGATGAAGCTAAAGCTATAATTCAAGGCGCAGAAGCATTCTCAGAGCTCACAAGCTGTAATGTAAGGAAGATGATGCTTAGGAAGTCATCCATTAAAGGCTACGTTAAGATATTAGGAGATTTCATAGTGGGCTCATTAAGCTATAGGCTTAACTGGAAAGCCATTAGTGAGGATATTGCTAAGAGGCTTATTGCCTTGCTTCTGCTCGGCAAATACATACATGTCGGCAATTTAACGACAGCTGGATGTGGAGAGTACGATATAAACCTCAAGTTTTGAGGTTGAATTCATGAACTTAGACAAGCTTATAGAGCTATTCAATGAGCTTGAGGAGGCGGTATGGTCTAAGAGAATTAAGCCCATCAAAGCATCAACTCTAGCCGACTACTATTGGTGTTCTAGGAGAAGCTACTTGAAATTCATCTTGGAAAACACTCCTGAAGAAATCGAAGATAAGATAGGCCTAGATTTCAGCGAGCTTGTAGTAGGCAATTTAAAGGCCATTAAGGAGGGATTGGAGATTCATGGAGTTTCCTATGGTTTTCACGTTGACATTATGGAGGAACCTCCAAAGGAGCTAGCCATCATTAAGGCCCTAGCTGGAGAAGTCATACCGAGAAACTTAAAGTCCGGATTTGGCGTATTTCAAGTCCAAGGAGCAATAGATGAAATTGAAGTCAATGATGACGGCTGCATAATAAGGGAAATCAAGACGACGAGCAGAAGCCATGTATCAAAGCACTCATTGGCTCCAGCTAAATTTCAAGTTAGAATTTATGGTTGGCTTATCACTCATTACATGCCAGTTAAGAGGCTTGAGCTAATATTCGTCAATAGACCCAGTCGAAACACCGTGCATAAAGAGGTATTGGAATTTAATGAAAGCGATGTTGAAAGCGAAATAATAAGGGTCATAAGCGATTACAAGCACAAAGCCCTTCAAAAGCCCGTTACATGGAAATGCAGTTCATGTGGACTTAGAGTTCTATGTGAAAGGGTGTTTAAGTGAATGAGCAGCCGAGACATTGAGAATTTAAGGCCCTCGATAAACATCATGATTTCGGTTAACGACATTGTTACATGCTGTTTA
>QMSF01000143.1 GCA_003649565.1 Thermoprotei archaeon
GAATGCGGCTCAGCGCTTGAAGAAAGTCTAGATGCAAGAATACTGGGTTCCCCTGTGGAGCGCATGGATGTTAAAGGACCCTGCATTAACTGCGATAAGAATGCTATTAGCGTTCTGAGGGTTGCTAAGACCTATTGAGAACGTCGCAAAATCCTTATAAGATTAGGCTATTCAGCTTAACCTAGCTAGAATTCTATAGAGATGATGTAAGGTGCCTAAGAAGAGGAAGAATAGGGGTAGAGCGAAGGGAGATAAGGGAAGGGACTCAATGGTTTCATGTGATGGATGTGGAAGACCTATACCTAGAGGCAAGGCTATAAAGGTTACAAGGTACGTAAGCTTCGTTGACCCACAACTTAGAAAAGAGCTTGAGAAGAAGGGTGTCATGATAAGCAAAACACTAGTCACAAAGTACCTATGTGTGAGCTGCGCTATATTCCAGGGTGTGAGAAAGGTTAGAGCTGAGGAAGAGAGAAAAAGTGTTCCAAGCCAAGCTAAGCCTAGGATAATCAGGGGAGAAGGCTGGAAGCGCTCAGCTTAAATTTTAGCTGAGCGCTAGTGATGTTTCCTTGCTTGGTAAGTTAAGGAAGCAATATGAGAAGTTCATGGAGCCTATTGGCAAGAGTCTTGGGAGTTTAGGGGTAACCCCCAATATCCTTACAGTCATTAGTGCTTTGCTCGGCGGCTTATCGGGCTTTCTTTTTTACATTAAGCAACCAGTATGGGGCGTAGTAGCGATTATCGCTGTTGGAGTAGTGGATATGCTTGATGGAGCTGTTGCAAGAGCAACACATAAGGTCACAAGGTTTGGCGGAGTCTTAGACCATGTTCTTGATAGATACGCTGAGTTTGCTATAATTATAGGTATGATGTTAGGAGGTTACTTAAGCCCCACATGGGCCCTCTACGTGATGTTTGGGATGGTTATGGCGAGCTATGTGAGAGCCAAGGCAGAGTCCTTAGGTGGCTTGAAGAGCTGCACAGTAGGAATAATGGAGAGGCAGGAGAAGCTCATTTTGCTTATGATTGGAGGAGTTTTAGTCTTATGGTTTAAAGAGGCGTTAAACATCATTGCAATAATAGTTGGAACTTTGTCGCACATCACGGCTATGCAAAGGCTCATTTACACATATAAGCAGACAGGTGGTGCTTAGGTTGTTTGACATCGTAGCCGTAGGAAATCCAGTTTATGATGTTGTGAAGACGCCTTTTGTCGAAAGCCTAGGCAGAGTTTTATCTGGATGTAGTGTTAATGCTGCTTTAACCGCAAAAAAGCTAGGTATGAAGAAAGTGGCCGTCGTAGGTTGTATCGGAGGTGACTATAAGGAGCATTTTATTTATGAGCTTAAGAGCAAGGGCATTTACCCAATAGTAATTAGGACTAGCAAAGAGACCACGGGCTTTAAGCTTAAGTATCTCGACTTTTCCGGTAATAGGGAACTTGAAGTTCTAGGTGTAAGCGATAAGATATCAATGCAAGATATCCCTCATGAACTGCTTGATTCTAATGCAATAATTGTTGGTCCCGTTATAGGAGAAGTCAGTGTAGATGTACCGGCTACCTTTAAGAAGAGGGGGGTAAAGGTCTTCTTAGACCCTCAAGGCTTTTTGAGAAAGGTTAAAAATGGGGTTGTCGAGCATTATAGCAACCCTGAAGCCATAGAGGCTTGTAGCGAAAGCCATGTCATTAAGCCTAATGAACTTGAGGCAAAGCTGCTTTCAGGATTAGACGAACCATTGAAAGCAGCCATAGCAATACACGAAAAAACCGGAGCCATAACAGCTTTAACTTTGGCTGAAAAGGGATCAATAGTTGTTGATGGGGAAAAGGCCATTATAGTGCCAGCCTACCCAACGTACCTCGTTGATCCGACAGGAGCTGGCGACGTCTATTTGGGCTCACTTGCATACTACCTTTGTAAGGGGTTAAGCATAGAGGACGCCGCATCTTACGCTTCAGCTGTAGCATCGATCAAAGTTGAGAACATAGCTGCACACTTCAACTTTAATATAAGTGAGGTCGATAGGCGAGCATCTTGGATTAAAAGCAGAGTGAAAATTAAGCGCTTATGTTAATTCCCACATGCCCTCAGGCTCTAAAGGCCATTCATAGCCGCAATTCGGGCATTTAACGTATTTACAGCCTACAGCCGCTGAAGGGCATGTACCGCAAGCAAATGTTCTAGCATAAGTTAGATCAAATTCATAGCCGCAATTCGGGCATTTGACCGTTCTTGAGCCTGCTCTTATCTTCAACTTTTTCCTCCTCCTCTACACACGTACTGAAAGCCCTTTAAAATGTTTCACAGAATTAATTAGATGAGGATGAACCTTGAGCATACTATACTTGACAGCGCTAGCCAAGGTATTGCTATGCGCCATCATTCTCAGTTTAGCCTCTTTTGAAGATTGGAGGACTAGGGAGATTAGCGACATTTTTTGGTTTGTGATGGGTAGTTGTGGCGCGATATTGACTGCAATCGAGATGGTAATGGACTTTTCTTTAAACAGGCTTATAGTATTAGCATTATCGGTAGCGGCGTGTTTAGCTTTAGGCTTTGGGTTATATTACGTGGGCTTTTTTGGAGGAGCAGATGCAAAGTGCTTATGGTGTTTAGGAGTAACGTTGCCTTATAATCCGACGAGCAGTCTTGGGCTTAATGCCTTAGGACCACAAAACCCCATATTCTCCATATCGATTTTCAATAACTCAATCTTGACAGCTGCCCTCTTGGCTTTGGGCATCGCATGCTTCAACGCTATTAGAAGGATTAGAGGGCCCTTGTTTTCAGGAGAAGAGGAAAGTAGCTTATGGAGAAGGAGCATAGCGTTAGTGTTGGGGTATAAAATGAGAGTTTCCAGGGCTTTGAGCAAGAAGGACTTTTACTTTCCTCTTGAGGAGTTTGTTATTGAGGATGGAGGTGTTAAGAGAAGGTTTAGGCTCTTAACTAGGTGTTTAGACGATGACCCCTACATCAAACTCAAAGAGTTGGTGGATAAAGGTGTTGTGAAAGGTGATGACGAGATATGGGTTTCACCAGCTATACCGCTCATAGTGAATATAACGGTGGGCTTTTTCATAGCGCTTTTTTATGGTGATCTTGTTTTAGCGATAGCGAAGGGACTTCTCAACCTCATACTATAATTCTGAGAGGAACTCCTTTGCTAGTCTAGCTACTTCGTTTGCTACATCCACGGTCTTGGCTGTACCGCCCATATCTGGCGTCAACACTTTGCCTTCGGAGATAAGCTTGTCGACTGCTAGCTCTATGGCTTTAGCCTTCTTCATTTCCCCTAAGTGGCTTAGCATCATTGCCGATGATAGTATTGACGCTATGGGATTTGCTATGCCTTTACCAGCTATGTCGAGAGCAACTCCATGTACTGGCTCGAACATTGCGTACCTGTCACCCATGTTTGCTGAAGGCGCTAATCCTAAGCTTCCGACGACCCCCGCGGCTACGTCTGATAGTATGTCGCCGAACATGTTTGACGTAACGAGGACATCAAGTGTTTCAGGTGCTGTCACAATTCTATAGCCTGCAGCATCCACCACAAGCTCATCCGCCTGGATGTCCGGATATTCCTTTGCTACCTCGAAGAATATTGAGCGAAAGAGGCCGCAGGACTCCTTCATGATATTCGCTTTATGGACTACTGTAACCTTCTTCCTACCCTGCTTTTTAGCTAGTTCAAAGGCAAATTTAGCTATTCTTCTTGATGCTGCTTCGCTTATGACTCTCAATGAAATTGCTGTTGATCCAAGTTTAAACTCTATTCCAGAGTAGAGATCCTCGGTGTTCTCCCTGACTATCACCATGTCTACTTTTTTGGTAGCCTTGCCGAAGGTTTTGAAGGGCCTGACGTTTGCGTATAA
>QMSF01000144.1 GCA_003649565.1 Thermoprotei archaeon
TACCCTTACTTGAAGCCATGCTGCATTCTATGTTCTCCCAGACTTCTATTGTTACTGGAGTTGCTAAATTGATTGTCATATCTCTCGCTATGCCTGCTGAAAACAATGTTATTGAAAGAGCATCCCAAAGCTCTTTGCCTTTAAATCCCAAGCGCATGTAATCATCATAAGCGGCTGAACCCATTTCAAAGCCTTCATAAAATAAGAAGGCTTCACCACCACTACCAAATCTTTCTCTTATCCTTATCAACCAGCCTTTTAGAACTGTGGCTCTTAGGATTATAGCCCTCTCATTTAAGAAGATTAATGGGAAGTGCGTTAAATCTGCTATTAAGCCTTTAAGCTTAGGTCTTATGATTTCGACTTCAACGTTTTTAACGCTCTTCTCTATTGCCTCCTTGACTTCTTCTGGCGTTGCCTTAACGTTCGTAAAGTCGTAGAACACGATGAAAGAAGCTGGAGAACCTATTTTTGTTGGAAGTGAGTTTGTTGTGTGAACTATTGTAAGGCCGAACTTGGCTGCAGTCCTTAAAATTTCAGCCATGACACCTGGTCTAGCGATGGCCTTGACGAAGAAGCCATATACATTTTCACTTATTATTAGCCTACCAACATCAAGTGGGACGTACGTATTCATGAGGGATAACCTCCTATCCGATTAATGTAAAAAACGATGTTTAATTTCTAAAAACAGCTTCTTATGATTCTCATAGGTAGAGGCGAGGTACCTCATCACTATATGCCGGGGGTCGCCCATCTTTTCTAGAACATCAGCCAGAGAGATGAGAATACCTTTTGTTATGTCATTAAGCTGCTCAATTGTACGAGAGAAGTCTTCAAGTGCTGCATCGCTCGAAATGTCTTCTCTCAATAGCTCTCTTATCCTTGAAGTAGCCTTTCTTATGTTTTCTAAAGTCGCTCTACCAAGGACTTCTTCACACGACCTAGACATCGGATCCACTAGTGGCTTGTCTTTGTCTATATTAAAGAGCAGCTCCAAAATTTGAGCATTTCTTTTATGATCAAGTGCTATTATTGTCATCATGGATTTTAGAACTGGATCCTTAATTTTACTTGCAAATTTCATTTTAGCCTCAGATGATCGTAACATTAATGCTCGAAAGCAATAAACCCAAAGCTCTATGTTTGATGAAGATGCACTAATGCTCAATATGTTACTCACCTAGTTTGTCCTCGTAAAAAGTGATTTCACGAGAAACCCCTCTTATATCTTGTTATTACTCCTTTAGCGTAGGTTGGCAAAGGCTTGCCCGCTGAAACTATTGAGCTATCTTAATAAAACGCCTCTTCACTATTGATTTTGGGTTTCCGATTTGAGTGAGGAAAAGGAGGAAAAGGTTGAGCTTAAAGATTTAGCTGGCGACTTTAGTGTTTTAAGCAATCCTGTTAGACTGAAGCTATTGATGAGCGTTCATGAAAAGGGCTCCTGCACGTTAAAGGAGCTAATTGACGAGGCGCAGCGTGATGAAAGTACTGTTAAGAGGCATGTGAAGGAGCTCATTGAGCATGGTTTCCTAGCGAAAAGCAATGAAAAGAAGCCCAGGTACTACATTACGGATAAAGGCGTTTTAGCAATAACGTTTCTAAGGGTTAAGGCAGAACCGACTATGATGCAAAGAGGTGCTGACAAAAGGGATATCAAATTAAAGAGTCGAGGTAGAGGCAAACTGTCTACACTCCTTTATAACATAAAGAGGATTACCATTAGAAGAGCCGTTTTCTACTCGTTTTCAATTGGCTGTGCTATTATGGGTTTACTTGGGCTCTTAGCGTTGAGCGTTGAGCTCTTTTATAGGATTTTATGGTTGTTAATGTGGCTTATCATTGCTTATGTCTTTAAGGTTCTGGCTTCTTGAGCTATAAACCCTTAATTTTCTTGATTACCCCTTCGATTCTCTTTATTCCAAGCTCTATTTGCGATATTGATGTGGCATAGCAGAATCTTAAGTACCCTTCGCCGTTAGGACCAAATGCTGAGCCTGGAACTGTTATAACGCCAGCTTCGCTTAATATTAGCTCGGCTAAGTCTGTGGATGTCATTCCAAGCTCCTTGACGTTGGCGAAGACATAGAAGGCTCCTTTTGGTGGCTTGACTTTAAAGCCGTATATTTTGTTTAGATTTTCCACCATAAAGCGCCTTCGCCTATCATATTCTCTCACCATATCCTCGATGAACTTCTTGCTCTCAGGATTCCTTAGACCTTCTAATGCTGCTCTTTGTGCCATACTTGGAGCGTGAACCACCGTGAATTGCTGAAGCTTTACCATTTCATTTATGAGCTTGGTGCTTGCCGCTACATAGCCTATTCTCCAGCCGCACATGGCAAATGTCTTTGAGAAGGCGTTTACTGTTATTGCTAGTTCCTCCATTCCTGGTATTGAAGCTATGCTGTAGTGCTTCGCTCCATCATATACCAACTTCTCATAGACTTCATCTGAGATTACGTATATGCCATTGTCTATTGCTATTTCGGCAATTCCCTTGATGTCACTGTACTCCAAGACCGCACCTGTAGGATTATGAGGAGAATTTATGAAGATACACTTTGTCTTTGGAGTTATTAGTTCATTTACTTTTTCAGGCAGCATTCTAAAGTCGTCTTCCTCTCTTAATGGAACTCTCACTGGCTTGCCACCTGCTATGCGAACTACAGCTTCATATATCACGAAGCCTGGATCGGGAATGAGCACTTCATCTCCTGGCTCGACGACAACAAGGGTTGAAAGCAGGAGGCCAGCTGATGCACCTATGGTAACCATTATGTTTTCAGCTGTAACCTCAATGTTATTTTCAGTCCTAAGCTTTTCAGCTATAGCTTCTCGAAGCTCTGGGTAACCAGCATTAGGAGAGTAATGTGTATAGCCGAGGTCTAAAGCCCTTTTGCCAGCCTCCTTTATGTGGATAGGAGTATCAAAGTCTGGTTCTCCTAAACCGAAATTTATAACACCTGATGTTTTCTGGGCAAGATCGAAAAGCCTCCTAATGCCTGATAATGCTATTGCCCTAGTCCTATAACTTAACTCTTTAGGAGGCCTCAAGTGTTCATCTCACCCGAGGCGCTTTCCTAAAGAATTCACTCAGCATTATTAAAGCTATCTCTACAAACATTACCTTACATGCCGAGCACTCATCAGTATGATTTTACGGTTTGAAGGACATTCATCGTTTATTCGATTTTTATAGCAAATCATGTTTAAAGTAGTGGTTTAATGTAGTCTAAGCCGCCGGCTTCAGGCGAGCCTATGAGGAGCCTATAGTGACTTAGCCTACCACGTCTATATACGGCTTCCACTTTGCCTTTAGCTTCGAATTTCTCTCCTTCACCTATTACTCCCATGTAAAGACCCTCATAGCTGCATAGCTCCATTAGATTATTCACTTCTCTACCTTCAATGAAATCTTCGACTTCTATCATCCATCTTGACGGCATGAATATGGCGTCGACAGCATTAACTACAATGCCTCTAATAGTTGCAATTCCTATGGGTTTATACTTGAACTCCCCGAAGGCTTCGTTTATTTCGTGTTCCTTCTTTACGGGATGCATTGAGAAATCCTTGCCTTTAAATGAGCCTCTATTCCATTTTCTCATGCATATTATCTCTGCATCATCCTTAGATAGGTAAAATAGCCTTTGCCTTCTATCGAGAAGCTCATTAAATTTATCTTGAGGCAGCTTGTCAATACCTCTCTTCGGCTCTTGGTAAAGTCTTTTGAGTGCCTCTCTAACTTTTAATGCGCTTTCTCTACCATAAACCACGAGGTCTATATCTGAGAAGGGCCTATGAATGCCTATTAATATTGAGCCTGTTACGCCTAAGTCGCTTATGGGTATATCAGCTTCA
>QMSF01000145.1 GCA_003649565.1 Thermoprotei archaeon
GATCTTCACTCTAATAGTTAAATGAAGTGAGATAAGGTTTCTGACTTATAATTTAAGGGGGTGGGTAAAGGTGGTTGCCCTCAAAGCTTAAATACCCCTTGATCCCAACTAAGGAAGCGGTGGGGTGAACATTGAGCAAAGGTGTCTGCCTTTTCAGGAAAGAGCTCTACTAAAGCAACCTTAGTTGATAAACTTGAAATTGAGAGTTTGAGGCGTGAAAACCCTCTTCTCCTTGAGCTTGAATATGCCCTTGCTAGGTTGGCTTCATCAAAGCTTACGAAGCTACAAAAGAGGATTTTGTTGGAGCTTTATCAGAACGGTAATGGCGACCATACTCTCTCTAGCCTTGTCAGGAAGTTCTCAGCTGAACTGGGCGTTCCAGAATCAACTTTGAAATGGAGCTTGAGAGGACTTAGAGATATAGGGTTGATAGCTTCTGGCAACATTGAGGTCAAGGGCATTCCAGTGTCGTTGACCTATGCCGGAATGGTTGTTGCCAAATACATGGCTGAAGAGGGGTTAGAAAGTGCCTGACACAATAGTGTCATGGCTATGCTTTGCAGGAGTAGTAATAGCCAGTGCCGCGATTGCCATCATCACCCTCATTAGTAGCAAAGTGGAGGATTGAACTAATGGATTTGCCAAATCCTACCTCTCTAGACCTGGCTTTATCCATTGTGTGGTTGTCACTGCTCTTGACGCTTTGCACAGCCATAGGCTTCATAGCTAAGAGGAGAAGCAAAACATTCAACTTATGGCTTGCTGGAAGTAGGAATTTCGGGCCTGTAATCACAGGCTTAGCATTAAGCGCTACTTGGATGAGCGGCTGGGCTTGCCTAGGGCTAATGGGCATAACCTACACGTTCGGCTGGTCAGGCATGTGGCTTGCAGGTGTTTGGACTTTAGTAGGCATAATACCATGTGTAACGGTGTTCGGACCAAAGCTCAAAAAGATGTTTGAAAGGCTTAATGCGACAACGGTACCTCAACTTGTTGGCTCGCTTTATAATAGCAGGCTTGTAGCTGCCGTGGCGAGCATAGTTTACATAGTCCTACTGGTGGTCTATGCTGTAGGTCAATATAAGGCGGCCGCGACTGTTTGGCATGTGGTGACGGGTACTCCATGGGAGCTCTCGATAATTATAGGAGCCCTTGTCATGGTCATCTACATGGTTCTAGGAGGCTTCACAGGCACTCAGTGGGCCTTGGCCGTTCAGGGCATAATAATGACCTTTGCCTGCTACATCCTCGCCTACACATCATTGAGCATAGTCGGCGGCCCCATAGCGCTAAATGAGGCCTTGGCGAGCCAAGACCCCAGTCTAATAATGCCATTAAGACCAGACTTAATCTCAATACCGAAATTCCAGTTTGCGGCAGACCTAATCGGTTTGACGGCCACTTTAGGCCTCTTCATAACCATGGCTGTTGGTTTTCCACATAACGTGGCTAGATTCATAGGCATGAGGACAATCACTAGAAGAGACTTGGCGATTATGACCTTAGTGGTCTTCGTGACTTCAGCCATACCATGGGCTAACATCTTGATAGGATTGTCAGCAAGAGCATTATTTGGTCCCGCCCTCTTCGCGGCATCACCTGCAGGAAAGGATGCAGCTGCACCCTACATGGCTTTAATGGCTGGTCCAGCAGTATCAGGAATGTATCTAGCAGCAGTCTTCGCGGCATCGATATCAACTTTAGCTGGAATGGTGCTAGTCATGGCTGGAAGCCTAACGAGAGACGTTATCCAAACGCTTAGGCCAGACCTCAGTGACAAAGCATTATTGATAATAGCTAGGGTCTTGACAATAGTCTTCGCATTAATACCACTAACATGGGTCGTAATGAAGCCCCCAGAGCTCCTAGCCTACCTCATGGCTGGCGCAGCTGTAGGGCTTGGCTGCATATTCTTCTTCGTCCTAGCATTAACGCTCTATTGGCGTAAAGCGCATAAGTACGGGGCATTAGCATGCATGATCTACGGACTAATAATGACAACATTAGGAGGATACTACGTCTACACAGCAAATCAGTGGGGCTGGGGATACTGGTGGTGGGCGACATTCATAGGCTGCGCACTAACCTACACGTGTTTTAGCCTACTGGGAAGATGGCTGGAGAAAAAGCGAGTAAAAATAGCATCTTCATACTAACAATTTCCAAAGACAATCTTTTTTACTCATTTCAGTTGCTTATTTTTTGGGTGTGGGTAGTGGGAGTGGGCACGGTAGTTGAAGTTGATGATAGAGGACGAGTAACCATACCAGCTGAGATTAGGCGGCTATTGAAGACAAGGAAGTTTCTAATTAGCTTCAGAGAGGGGGTAATAGAGCTTAAACCTGTATATGACGAGAAGCTTGAAGCACTTAGAGCATTTAATGAAATTAAGCTCATTGGTGATCCTCGTTTTGCGCATATTGATGCTGCAAAAGCTAAACATAGAGTTGGTGGGAAGAAGCGTTGAGGCTTCTTGATGCTGACGTATTCTCTTATGCGCTTTATGATGCCTCGCCATACAATCAGCCATGTAGAGGCTTAATCGAAAGAGCTGCTCACGGTGAATTGGAACTCTACATTACGCATACCACGATACTTGAAGCGTACAACGTCCTTTATTGGTCCTATAGAGTTAGGCCTCGACAAGCGATTTTAAGAAAAATGATTGTTGCCTTAGGCATAATATCGCTAGTGCCGCCATCCATTAAAGGCATAGATGTGGCGCTTGAGAACAATATACCTTTAGGAGATGGCATATTAATAGCGACTGCACGAGAAAACAAAATACCAGTGATAGTATCGAATGACGAGCATATAGGGAGAATTGCACCACGCTATGGCATTATAGTTGAAAATCCCTTGAAGGCATAGCCATTAGAATTCTCCTTATTAAGCAGCTTAAAACACGTATTTTTGAGAGAGGTGAGGTCATGCACATTGACAGTTACGATTTCGGGGAAATAGTGATTGACGGTAAGAAGTATAATAGAGATGTGATTATAGCGCCAAGCGGCATTAAAAGCTGGTGGAGAGTTGAAGGACACAAAGTGTGCGTTAAGGATCTTAAGCTTATTGAGAATGAGGAGTTCGAATCTCTAATCATAGGGACAGGCTATTACGGAATAGTTAAAGTGCTAGATGAAGTTGAGGAGTGGGCTAAGAGGAGAGGTGTAGAGCTCATAGCACTACCCACTAGAGAAGCGTGCAAGCTATACAACGAAAAAAGCAAGGAGAAGAAAGTTGTAGCTGCACTACATCTCACATGCTAAAATCATGATTCAACATTTCTTCAAATCAATCTTTTAACTTTAAAATGTGGTTAAGCAACATAGAGACTTCTAGGTAGTGCAGAAAATGAAAGTAAACGTAAAACAGTTTGGAGCAAGCCCTATTATTAGCGTTTTAATGCTCATATTTATAGCGGTGGTTGGAGCAATATTGATATATGGCTTCGCCCTTGGAGGGCTAATACCAAGCTTAAGCACAAACCCCTCAAAGCCACCACGAACATTGCTTGAACCTGTTCAAGTCCTTGATAGTGGAGGGCTAATACTCTATGTTAGAAACCTCGAAGATTATAGGTTAACGGCTAACGCCTTCTACATAATAGACCTTACGACAAAAACAGCTGTCTTCTATAGACCGCTGAAAATCGATATACCGCCAAGAAGTGTTGGAGAAATAATAATACCATCAATATTCGTCAAGAGGTCTGTAAATTCAAATCGGAGCATATACATCGTAAAGCTCTCTTTAAGTGGAGGAGGCATTGCAACAATATCATTACCATCAAGCCATTTAAAAGAGGCTTCACAAAAAAGAAATCCTGTTAGGTTTTCTAGCTAATAC
>QMSF01000146.1 GCA_003649565.1 Thermoprotei archaeon
ATACGTCCCTCAGGCTTTTTGCACTGTGCTGTTTGGAAGTAAATTCGAGCTTAAGCAGCAGCGAGGTCTTTTTGGCCTTGGAGTGAAAATGGCTGTGCTTTATGGACAGATAACCACTTATAAGCCCATAGAGGTCACGACGTGCTATGATGGACAAACCGAATACAAGTTTGTCTTGCAAATGGACCTTAAGAACAATAGGCCAGTAGTTCTCTCAACCAAAACTCGAAAGCTTAGAAAGCCTCGAACAGGAACGACAGTAACGATATATCTCGTGGGAGACTATGATCGCAGACTCGGCTCAAGGTCAACTGGAGAACTCATTAGGGAATACCTGAAACTCACGACTATAGCTAATCCTCACGCGACGATAGTGTTCTCAGATCCCTATAACAACGTCTATAAATTTGAGAGATCAGTTGACAAGCTACCTCCGCCACCAAAAGAAACAGCTCCTCATCCACATGGTGTTGATGCTGAAATGCTCAAGAGAATGATAGAAAGCAGCCGAAATACTACACTTCAAGTCTTCCTATCAAAGAACTTCGATAGAGTAGGACCAAAAAAAGCCCTAGACTTCTTGAAATGGGCTGGTTTTGATCCAAATCGAGATATAAAGGAATTAACAAACGATGAAATAGTCAAGCTTGTTAATGCCTTTAAGGCTTATGATAAGTTCTTGCCTCCATCACCTAACGTATTAAGCCCTATAGGAGCTGAAGAGCTGAAAACCGCGATAACTAAGCTTTTCAATCCAGAATTCGTTGAGACCGTCACTAGACCTCCAAGATCGTATTCAGGTTATCCATTCCAAGTTGAAGCAGGCATTGCCTACGGCGGCCCAATAATAGAAGGCATGTGCAAGGAGGAAGGCAACTTTAGGCTTCTCTTTAGATTTGCAAATAAGATACCCTTGCTCTTTGATGAAAGGGGTGATGTCTGCAGAAAGGTCGTTGAAAGCATAAATTGGAGGCAGTATAGAGTTGACGACACAACGCCTATAGCGATATTCATACATGTATGCTCAACAAGAATACCATACAAGACCGCTGGCAAAGAAATGATAGCTGACGTAGAGGAAATTGAAGAAGAAATAAAGCTGGCATTAATGGATTGTGCTCGAGATCTACGAAGGTACATATACAGAAAGATGAAGGCAATAAAGGAGCAAGAAAGGCTCAACCTCTTTAAAGCCTACATAACCGAAATAGCCGATGATATTGTTAGAGTCATAAATGAGGATAAGCAAAAACTCATGGACCTCATGTGGAAGGTGGTGACCAAACGTGGTAAGTCAAAGTAGTAGTGGAGGAAGAGAATGGATAGCTGAAAGAATAGTCAAGCTACTCGAAAAATCAGTTTTAAAGCCGCTCAAAGTCGAAAAGGTACCCTACTTCGAGTTATTGGCTAGAACAAAGGATAACGTCTATATAGATGAAAAAACTCAGGTCATAAGGCTCGGTAATAAGAAGATCAGGAGAAAGCTTAGCGACATTGACGAAGCCAAGACATTCATGAGGACTGTTTTGATTGCAGCAATAATATATGAAGCCATAAAGTACAACAAGTATCCAACAATACGAGACGTGTTCTATGATGCCAAGCACACAATTCCTGGAACGAACATAGACACTGTTGAAGTTCAGGCGGAATCAGATAACATAATAGAGGACTTAGAAGTCATGTTAGGAGCAAGCAGAGAGGAAATGGGGCTTCAAACTGACGTGAAGTGTAAAGTCGTGGGCCTTATGAGGGTTAGAAGCGGGCGCGACATAATAGACTGCTCAAGACAAGGCGAAGGCGGAGCATATAGCCCGCCAACAAACGTTGATAGACTTGAAATACTTGATGTTGATGCTGAATATGTTTTAGTGGTCGAGAAGGATGCTGTCTTCAACACTCTAAACATGGAGAGGTATTGGGAGAAAAACAAGTGCATCCTCATAACAGCTGGGGGGCAGCCTGATAGACCTGCTAGAAGGCTAGTCAAAAGACTTAACGAGGAACTGGGTCTGCCAGTATACGTCTTGACAGATGCCGATCCATATGGATTCTACATATATAGCGTTTATAGAATAGGCTCAATAACCTTATCGCATGAAAGCGTTAGATTAGCATGTCCAAGAGCTAGATTTATTGGAGTTGCAGTTAGCGATATCTACGAGTATAATCTGCCCAAGAACGTGATAATCAAGGCTAAGGACTCTGACATAAAGAGGGCCATGGAGTTAAAGAGCTATCCATGGTTCCAATCCCCAGCATGGCAGAGAGAACTCGACTTATTCCTAGAGAAGAAAGAGAAGGCTGAAATTGAGGCTTTCAGCTCAAAGAGCCTGGGCTTCTTAGAGGAGAAGTATCTTCCCGAAAAGATCAAGAGCGGGCACTTCATAATCTAACATCAGTAACACATGAGAATACCATTCGATCCACCATCACAAACCTTAAATTCAGACCAACAACGTAACAGAGAGTCGTATAAACAGCTTATTTTGTCACATGGAGGGTCGTGAGTTGGAGGCCCTATGGAGAAAGCTACCAACAGGACCAAGCCCACCTAATGTTGTTTATGTTATAATTGAAGTCCCGAGGGGATGCAGAAATAAGTATGAAATGGATCATGAACTTGGAGCAATATTCCTAGATAGAGTCCTTCATACAGCGTTTGAGTTCCCATTTGATTATGGAATAATACCAAGAACATGGTACTACGATGAAGACCCTCTTGACGCAATGGTCCTAGTCAGATATCCAACATTCCCTGGATGTGTCATTCCAGCCAGGCCCATAGGCATAATGAAAATGAGAGATGAAAAAGGAGAAGACACGAAAATCCTAGCAGTTCCAGACGTAGATCCAGCATTTAACGAGATAAAGGACATATCTGACGTACCCAAGCACATCCTAAAGGAGATAGAGCATTACTTCACCCACTACAAAGACCTAGAGCCTGGCAAATGGACAAAGGTTGAAGGATGGCTTGGAGCATCAGAGGCCATCAAGTTAATTGAAGAAGCCATCAAGCTATATAAAGAAAAGTGGGGTTAAAGCTTTGAGAAAACTCACCTTTGAAGATGGCTATGAAGCTGCAAAGCTAATAGCTAAAGGCGTTGATCTACCTAAACTACAGAGGATATACGAAGTCTTGAAGAAGGCCTTAGATTGCTTCAAGGAGGAAGGTGATGAAAGGGATTTCATGCTTGGCTTTGTTGAGGGGTTAGGCGAGATCTCTAGGCTTAGAGAGGACATAGCTAGAATAATAAACATAGCTAAGTCAATGGGGATATCGGTTGAAGTAAACATAAAGTATGGCGAGGAGGTCTAAGCGTATGAGCTTAATAAACAAGTTCAAAGGGTCAAAGGTTGAAATTAGACTGAACAGAGGGGCTAGAAGCGAACTCCTTAAAGGCATGATAGTTGATGGTGATGGCGCTTTAATCGAGGTGAAATCCAAGAAAAGCACGTATCTAATACCATTTTCAAATGTTGTTGCAATTAAGATTTTAAGGAGGTAGTGCTCTCTAAGATAGCTAATTGCACGTCAGCGCTTGAGGGGTTTACATAGTGAAAGAACATTGGCTAGACGAATTCGTAGCAGAGGTCATAAAGAAATCTAAGGAGCATATAGTCGCTAGTGGAACATCAATCTCAGGTTCAGCACACATAGGCAATATAGCCGACCCTCTATATGCACATGCAATAGCTAGAGAAATAGAGCGCAGAGGAGGCAAGGCAAGAGCTCTATGGATAGCTGATGACATGGACCCTCTTGATAGTGTGCCTCCGCCAATACCATTAGATTTCAAGAAGTACTTAGGCATGCCATATGTCGACATCCCCGATCCTTACAAG
>QMSF01000147.1 GCA_003649565.1 Thermoprotei archaeon
AAGGAAGCTGAAGATCGATTACTTAGAGTTAGAAGCATAAGCATTATTGACTCTACGATAATAGCAGTAGCGTTAAGGCTGAAAACGCCCATTGTGAGTGGTGATCTGGATTTGACTTACGTAGCTCGAAACATGGGCATAGAAATTATATGGTAGCAACCAAGTAAATACATGCCGCCTTTTCATTATGATAACTTCATCTCTAAATAGCTTTACACTAAGAAAGTTTGTCTTACCGCTGTTTTTGTAGCTCCTTTATTTTCTCATCAGCATAACCCATAATTAAGAACCCTATAATTGTCCCAAAGAATAGACCTAAGATCGAAAGACTTAGAGACCACTTCCTAATATTCTTTGGCAAATACCTATCATATAGTGGTCTTAGGATTTTTATTTTAGTAGTGTGAGCTAAAACAAAAGCTATGAGGGTAAAGCATGTAATCCCTACAATCTTAGTTGTGATGAAGCTCATCGCAATTCTATCAATATCCAAAAGAGGAATGCAAAGAAAGAATATTGTCATTAAGAGAGCGTTAGCATAAAAACATTGCACGCCATATTTCGTCCATTTTATCGCATCATACCATAAATCGCTTATGCTCATTAATTTTCACCATGACGTACATCAGTAAATTAGACTTAAGACCTCTATTTTATAGCCTTGCGACCAGTCATAAAAGTCTATTCGTAAGAAAGGATCTCCAAGAACTGCTACAGCAAAGCAACATAGTCATCGGGATAATGCTACGTAACCTTGTGCGATTATTTTACCTGCCTTTCAGTATCTGTTTTGCTGTGCTTGTTCCTATGATGTCTGCTCCTGCTTCTATTAGTGCCTGAGCGGTTTTTTGATCTCTTATTCCTCCTGCGGCTTTGATTCCCGCTTTGCCCTTTAATGCTTCTTTTAGTAGCTTTACGTCTTCTATTGTTGCTCCTCGCGGCCCATAGCCTGTGCACGTCTTTATGTAGTGAATCCCGGCTTCAGCTAGGCTTACGGCTACAGCCTTCGCTTCATCACTTGTGAGATAGCCTGTTTCGATTATCGCTTTGATAGTTCTCCCGCTTGCTGCTTTGAGTATTTCTCGGGCTTCGCTCACGATGTAGTCTATACAGCCGCTTTTAAGCATCCCGATATTAATCACATAGTCTATTTCATCTGCTCCATCAGTTATGGCTTCTTCAACAGCTTTCCTCTTTACCTTGATTTTCGAGGAGCCAAAGGGTAGGTCTATAGCCGCAGAGACCAATACTTCATCTTTAACGAGCTTCTTGGCATAGCTGACATAGCAGGGGTTTACACATACAGCTCTAACGCCAAGCTCAAGGGCTTCTCGACATAGCTTCTCAATGTCATGGATTGTTGCATAAGGCCTGACGTTCGTATGATCAATACGTTTAGCCAGGGACATGTAACTATAGGCTTGTTGGGGGCATATCAACTTTCCACGTGAGAACGTGCTAAGACGAAGTAGACTAATGAGACTATGCTCACCAAACCCATGAATATGTATGGCGCCCCACTCCATGAAGTGTAGTCTGCAAGGAAACCTCCAACTCCTGGGCCTATAACCCATCCAATGCCGAACATGGCCTCCATAACCCCTAGTGATAAGCCGACTTCGTGCTTTAGAATTCTCGATATCATTGATGTCGCGGATGGTATCTGTATACCAGCAGCATAACCGATTAATGCTACGACCAAAGCCACAGACAAATAGTCGTAGGCTCCAATGACGAGGATCGACGCAATAATCTGAAGAGTTAAACCCAAAGCTATTATCCTCCTCTCATTAAGCTTAGGCATAAGACCCATAGACCAAAATCCAAGGGCCCTTGTAGCAGCTATTACACCTATTATCGTGGATATCTCAGCATCACTAAGCGTCAAATTAGATAAATAAGCCGGATAAATGCTGTAAATTATGGCTAAGACTATGCTTGAAGCCGTGATGACCATATAGAAAGGCAAACCCCTAACAACAGCCTTCTCTATCTGACGTAACACATTTCCTCTAGTGGCATATTTGGCCTTGATGTCTCCTCCCGCCAATAAAAGAATAGGAGCTGAGAAGACACCGACAATAAATGAAGCCCAAAAGACACCAAAATACCCTGCCTGATCTACGATTAATGCGCTGATCATAGGCCCTAGGAAGAAGCCCATAGCCCATGAAGCATTGAAGAAACCCAAATACCTAGTTCTCTCCTCTTCACTAGTTACATCGGAGATCAAGGCCTCGCCAGGCGCCCATAAAAACGACATGCCGAAACCGTGAAAGAGCCTGATTAACGCTATGTGAAGAGGGGTCGCTGAAAACAGGAAAAGCAGAGGCACTATGGTGCTCGTTATAACACCTATCAAGAAGCTCTTCAATCTTCCAATTTTATCGCTCCACATACCAGCAAGAATAGGAAAAATGCAATAGGGAGCCGACCACGCCACACCTATCAAGCCTAAATCAGTATAGGTTGCTCCAAGCTTCTCAGCATATATCGGGACTATGGGATTGGCTATACCCATCGACGTAGATATAACAAACATCGATAACGCCAATGCAACAACAATCCTCTTCGACATACCGCTAAGACCTCGAAAGCAAGATAAACGTTTATCCCCCACCCTTCATAAATAGCTTCATGCAGCCAAAACTCAAATTAATGGCAGTAAGCGTAACAAGCCCACACCTAAAAGGCAAAGACATACTCATCTACAGTAGCTGCCTGCCAGTCGAGCACCCAAAAATATTCGAGGAAGCAGCCAAGGGCAAAACACCACTAAGCATATGCATGAGCGAGGAGCACCTAGACAAAGTCGGCTTCAAAATAGCCACGATAATATCGTATGCAAATCCAAGCTCAATAACAATACTAACAATGGACGGCTCACCCCACTGCACACAGCTACACACAATAGCCGAACAAGCAAAAAGAATAACACAAAGCAACATAAAAATCACACACCTAATCGTAGAAAAAGGAGCCCTAAAAGAAGCATCAAGCCAAGCAGTATACCTATCAAGACACCTATCAAAAATAGAAGAACTACTCAAAAAACAAACCACAAAGAAAAACCTATAATCCACCCACACCCCAAATCTACCGCAAGCGGCCGTAGTCTAGCCTGGACTAGGACGGCAGCCTGCCACGCTGCGGACCCGGGTTCAAATCCCGGCGGCCGCACCATAACTTTTCATTTATGTGTTTTTAAGGAGTTTATTTGCACAATCTCTATGTGAGAGGTAGAAATATGACGAGACTTTTTTCGGATGAAGAATTAAAGAGCATAATTGAAGCTGTTTTTAATCATTACAAGAAGAGAAATATTTTGAAGCGTGAGTTTCATCGTTTTTTGAGTTCTAAAGGCTTTAGTGATGAAGACATTGAAGCGGCATGGTTTCAAGCCTATAAGAGGGGCTTAGTTGAAACAGGGATTTGTCTCGTTGGTACTAAACCCGAACTTGTAATGTTTAGACCAAAGGACTTTGAAGAGGACTGACCATCGTGGCTCGATTATATTATGCTCATCCTAAGGAAATTTACTATACTGTACGCGAGTTTAAGGAGCTTGAAATCATTAGAAGGTCTTTTTCCGGTGTTGAAATAATAAATCCTGCTGAATATCAAGAGAGCCCATATAGACCTCATAGCGATATGTCATTTTACTATGGTTTGATCGACTCTTGCGACATAGTGGTTTACAGCGATCTTGCTGGTTTCTTGACAGCTGGTGTGGCACAAGAAGTGAAGTATGCCTTAGATCATGATAAAGAGGTCTACCGCTTAGATTGGAGGACAGGTCAATTAATCAAAGTACAAGAGGTCCCTAAAGAGAAAATGCTAAACAT
>QMSF01000148.1 GCA_003649565.1 Thermoprotei archaeon
GCTATATGGCAAGCATAACATGGTCATAAATGCGCATCTAGATCAATTCCCGCCAGTAAAAAGCGACATAACAGTAACACCATCAATACTGAAACTCCAAGAAAACGCAAAAATAGAAGAGAAAGGAACATTAAAAGCCGCATACACAATACCATTTAAGCAACTATCAAAATACATGAAGAAGCTCTTCATAGAAAACCTCAAAGAAACAATTCTAGTCACACCATCAAACTACACGTCAAACATCATAGCTAAAACAGCTGGATTAAGGTCAATAGTCATATACCCACCAATACAACAACTAGAAGAATACTTTAAAGCGGGAGAAAGCCCTGAAAGCAAAGACGCTAAGCTCATAGTGACGATGGGGCGCATAAGCCCAGATAAAAACCTAGAAACATTCGTCGAAATAGCATCAAAAACACCAAAAGCCAAGTTCTACATACTAGGATCAACACCAACGAGAAACGCCGAGGCAAGACAAGCATATCTCAAATACTTCAAGTATATCCTAGATAAAATCAAGGAGAAGAACGTTGACAACATAACCTTTAAGATCAATACAACACTAAGCGAAAGACTGGAAATCCTAAGAAAAGCATCAATATACCTACACACAGCACAAAACGAAACTCTTGGGAGAGCCATAATAGAAGCAATGGCGGCAGGTCTAACACCAATAGTATACAGAAACGGAGGGCCATGGACAGACGTACTAGAAGAAAAAGAGGGCCTTTACGGTTACTCCTATAAGAGGATAGATGAGGCTCATGCCATTATAAACGAGCTAATCGACAAGGGTAGATGCATAGAGGACATAGAGAGAATGAGGAGATACATCAAAAACAAGTTCTCACTAGTAAATGTGAGGAGAAAATGGATCAAATTAATATCAAGCGTCAAGAGAGGCACAAACTCTTAACCATGAAAAGTTCCTCTAGTAAAAACTGTAGGAAAAAATAAAAGACTTTGCATTTACCTTTACTCATGGTTTAAACTTATGAGGCATATTCAAAGCGATATGCGTGAAGCAACGTATTGGAATCATCAAGCTAATCGCATGCTAAATACTCAAAACATAACTGATAACTCTTGGTTTCGAAAATACATAAGAACCCGTCTCGTCAATATATGCCTCAAAACAATTTCATTGGTTAATGATCAAAAATGTGATATTAAGATATTGAAAACTGATTTATGGAATGAAGGCATAGAGCCTTATAGAGATGTACTCTTAATTTTAAGTAAGATTTTAAACTGTAATGCCACGTTTATAGGCATGGACATATCAAAGATCGTGGTAAAAGCTGCCCATCAAAGAACAGGATTTGCTCACAAAATCAACTCGTCAATCATTAATATCCCGCTTAGAGATGAATCAATGGATGTAGTGCTCGACTTATCAACTATAGATCATGTAAGCCCCGAGCTTAGACATAAAGTGATCAATGAGTATCATAGGGTTTTGAGGCCCAAAGGCATTTTAACGTTAATAGTGGATTCAGCGGAAAGTCTGTCTTTTAGAGCGTCGAGAACACCGCAGATTAAGAATCTTAGAAGAGCAATGGAGAAATTATGGGATATTTCAATGCCTGAGAGAACTAAGATCATAAGGATGCTATTGATAAGGAAATTTGAGATTCTATACGAAGGATGCATAAACATTCTTCAAGATCTCCATAGACTGATATTTTCAGGGAGAAAAGCAAGAGCCTTTAGAGCTCTATTTGACAAAGAAAGCATATTCCGCTCCATACATAGGATAGAGCTTTCCAGAGCATCAAAGGCATTCTCGCTCTTCGCTAAGCAACACTACTTCATATGTAGGAGGCTAGATAGTGAAGGTAGCCATTAAAGCAAACATCAAGGACAATCCTAGTGACATATTATCAGCACTTAGCGATCTCTTAAGGGTCTTTAACTTAGAGATTAAACCTAACAGCAAGATAGCTATAAAGCCCAATTTATGTGCTTTAAAGCCTCCAGAAAGCGGGGCAACAACAGACGTCAAAGTGGTATCAGCCTTAATAGCTCTACTAAAAGAGCTAGAGCCCACCACGACAATTTACGTGGTAGAATCGGATTCAACTTCGAAAAGAGCATGGGAAGCATTTGAGGCTCTAGGTTATAGAAAGCTTGAGTCAATGCATGGCGTTAAGCTGGTAAATCTAAGTGAAGATCCATTAGAGCATCTTAAAGTCGAGGAAGCACATATCCTCAATGAAATCAAGGTTCCGCGAACCCTCTTAAATTGCGATATGATAATCTCAGTTGCCAAGCTCAAAACACATGCCATGGAGAGAATCACATGCACATTAAAGAACCTCTTCGGTTTACTACCTGAAAAACGCAAGTCGAAGTATCATCCCTATATCTCCAAGGTGATACACGACATATATAAAGTCTTTGAAAATAAGCTTCTACTGGCAATTGTTGATGGAATATACTGTATGGAGGGCAAAGGGCCTGTTGATGGTTATCCCAGAAAAGCAGGACTACTAATCATGGGCGATAACCCAATAGCAGTAGACATTGTAGCCACTAAGATTATGGGCTTAAATTGCAAGGAGGTGCCTCATCTAAGCTACTTAATGAGGCAGAAGGGCATCAGCATGGAGGATATCATGGTCCAAGGAGATAATGTCAATTTAAATCTCACCTTCACGCCAAAACTAGACTTCATACTAGAAAGATTTACATCATGTCTACTACCAAGACTCGAGCAAAAAGCCCAATTTAAAATGCCATATCGACTAACAAGAAGCATTATACGTAAAATTAGGAGGCTAATATCATATTGAAGTTAAGGCGAGTGTTACCCCACAAGTTAAGGCGCAAACTGAGGAGAATGCTTTACGGTCAAGTCATAGACTTGGCTTCAGGAGACCCCGACTATCAGCCACCACCTCGAGCATTAAAAGCCGCTATAAAAGCTCTAAAGGAAGGTGTGCGCTATACAGATCCTAATGGCCTCCTCGAGCTCCGAGAGAAAATAGCTGAAACCATAGAGAAGGAGCATAAGGCGATATATGATCCGAAGAGCGAGATCATAATAACCTACGGCGCCTCAGAAGCACTATACTTAACATTCAACTTATTCCTGAAAGGGGCAACAGCCCTCATACCATCTCCCCATTATCCTCAATATAGAGAGCAAATAGCACAAGCAGGAGGACAAATAGCAACATATCCCTTTGATAATAGCACGCCAATTGAGGAGGTCGCAGCAAACATAAAGAGGAAGTTGACGAGAAACGTCAAGCTGATAATCATAAACTCACCTCATAACCCTACAGGCAGAGTTCTCAATAAGGGAGAGGTAGAGGCTCTCGCTGAAATTGCTCAAGAAGGCGATGCATTAATAGTGTGGGATGAAGTATACAGCAAGATAATATTTGAAGGCAGACACCACACATTAGCTGAAATACCTGAAGCAGCATCAAAAACCATATTCATAGGCTCATTCTCCAAGACCTATGGAATGACAGGCTGGAGAGTAGGCTACATATATGGCCCCCAAGAGATCACGAGCAAGATAAGCAGCCTACATAGAGCAATAACATTCAGCTCAAACCCATCAACACAAATAGCAGCCCTAGAAGCACTAAAAGACGAACAATACCTAGAGAAAATACTCAGAGAACTACGAAAAAGAAGAGAAGCACTAATAAGAGGACTAAAAGACATCGAAGCCCTAGAGCTACATCCCCCACAAGGAAGCCTCTTCGCATTTCCGAGACTAGCAAGAAGCAAATTTTCAGACAAAGAGTTCGCAGAGCTACTACTTAAAGAAGGCGTGAAAGTAGATCCCGGCTACAAGTATCATGGCGAAAAACAC
>QMSF01000149.1 GCA_003649565.1 Thermoprotei archaeon
TATATAACTTTGCGTGGAACACGATAAGTTTAATGGAAAATTTATTGAGGGGCAAGCTAAGATCACTGATTTTTGACGGGTGATGTAAAGGAGGTTCTGAGTCCATAGAGGTTTTTTCAAAGGTTCCGGGGAAAATCCCTATGACCCCTCTTTTACCTTAGGGAATTTTGAAATCCCTATGTGATGCCTTTCGTGTCTTTGTTACTCTTAAATCAGGGGTCTCCTTGAGCTCATGGTATTACATATGTATTACTCGCCTAATGTAGAGCTGATGTAAAGTTATGGTGGGTGTCACTCTGTTTGAGCTGAGATCCCTTGGAACATGATAAACACATTGAAAAAACATGTTGAAAGGGCTTTTCAAGAAGTGTTTTCTTTAGGCTTCTTGTTGTTTTTTGCCTTTTATGTTTAGCTGATGGATTTGCTCCACTATTTCTTCGAGTCTCCTGATTACTTTTGATGGTCTTCTCTCTGTTGGATCAAGCTGTTGGCAAGCCTCTAATAGGAGCTTCCTTTGCTCTTCCTTTATCCTCAGCCCCTTCTTGTTTATCCATTGATGTGCGGTTAGTGTTCCTTCTCCGTCTATTATTCCTGCAATGTATTCGAGCCAGTATGCTCCTTTAATAGCATCTCTATGACTTCCCATAGTGGCTGTTTTCTGTGGACTTTCAGTTTCTCCATAAACTTCCCTTAAACATGATAACCCGCAAAATCCCTATAAGGACTTTAAGGGATGGCTTTAGAGACAATTTTGTTAGCTTATAATTAATTGGCTATTAGGATTAGGGGTCTCTATCATAAGGAGCTCCTTGATGAACTTTGACAAAGCATTTATGTCGCTGCTTAGCCTAGCCATATCAAACCTTCCACTTTTGAGTGAATCTATGTAATCTTTGATTCTCCATAGGAAGTCACGAAGTTTGAGCTTCTTCACCGTGTTTTTGCTCCCCTCATTCTTAGTAATGTCGTAAATCTTGTGTACTACGTTGTATACAATTTTCAATGTCTTCATCCAAAATCTAGAGACTCTTAACTTTAGCTCGTGATCGCAGTTAACTATGCGTTCTAAGCGAAGCGTTAGCTCGGAGAGGGTGTTTAATGCTAAAGGCAAGCTCGAGCAGTCCACCCTCATATCATCGGAGATATGAAAGCCCATGAAGGCGAAAGCCCATCCCATTCGCTCACAATAAGACGTTTTCCTAACTATACCACGTTCCTCTAGAAGCTTAATGTAACGTCTTGTTGCCTCATACTTTAAACCAGTTACCTTTGAAATATTGGCAATTGTCGGTGTTAAAGCTCTCCTCACATTATCTTTTAAGAAAGGAACTTTAAAGAGGATGTTAAGTGCTATTGTAACTAAGAGCACTTTAAATAGGGTTCTATACTTCGACTTGGGCTTAGCAAACTCTTCATCTATAGCTATAATGCTTTCGACGAGTAATTCTGTCAATATCTCTATGTGGCTTCTCTCTTGAGCCATGAGCATCACCATTCGCTGATGGCTCGAATATCCACTTAAGAAGCAAGGAGATGCCAGCAGCTGCCAATGCACTTAAACCCAAGACGCCTGCAAACCCTATGAGAGCCTCTAATGGCGATGGTGCCTCGACTTTACCCATAATTTGTGTTTTTGAATAGCCGCATTTAGGACATAGAGAATGCTTAGCTGCCACTGTACCTGTAATCATCTCGCTTCCACACGATGGACAAATATCGGCCACGTTTATTCACCATCCAATATCATGATACCATGACACCCATATTAACATTCACTTCCTTACCATTACATGACGCTAATTACCATAGTTATGTAAAACCGCGCAGACCCCTCGATGTAAGCAATGGGATGGGAGTAGTTAAAGTTCAAGTTTAGGGGTGCATGTGCTAAGAGGTATGATATGGCTACTCTTTGTCGGCCTCTTTTAGCAGCTTGCCCTCTCCCTTAATAGCCTCTACTAGGCCCTTCCCAACCTCCTCTCTAACCCCTTTAAAGCCAATACGCTTAATCTCTCTAACTCCAACTATTTCTAATCACACTATAAACGCACAGTACACTTGGCTGGCCTCATAATTTAATGAAAGCCCAGAATTAATTAACTCGAAGAACCCCTAAGGCCTTAGCAATCCCTATGGAACTCCTCTTATTTTACTATAAATTATAAAGTAATGGCGACATAGGAATTCTTAATGGTCTTCTAAAATCCCTATGAAGCCTTAGGGATTTCTTTAGGCTAATGAAAATCCCTATGAGCAATATTAAGGAGCTGTAAAAATTTTCGAGGATTAGTTTGCCTTTATTATTCTCTCTATTTTTTCTAGGAATTTTCTTGCCTCCTTGACGTACAGCATGAACACCTCGGGATCGATTACTTCATCGTAAAAATTTATGTGTAGTCTTTGCAGGAACTCAAAGGATTTGAGCATTTCTTCGTCTTGAAGCTCTTTTGATAAGCCTTTAATGAAGCTGCTTATTTGGCCGTGACTTCCAAGGTGCTGATTCTTTTTTACTAAGGCTAAGAGCTTTATTTGCATTGCAATGCTTCCCCAGAGGAATTCTGATGCTTTTCTAATGTTGCCTTCACCAAGGAATTTAAGAGCATTTTCATAGTAAGCTCTCTTAGCCTCCTCGTATTCCATCGCTTTTCTAATCTTCTCTTCATCTCTTTCCATATTCAATAACCCTTCCAGTTTTATCATCTATCTTTACTTTAACAATTATCTTTTGGAGAAAACCGACATCAAACTCCAAGTTCCAAACACCATCTTCCAGCTTAGCAGACTCCAATGTCGCATAATAGTATCCAGCCTTTGACCTCAAGAAACTCCTAGCCCTATCAACAGCCTCTTCAAGATCCACTCTCAACACCACCTAAAAGACATCTCATTCTTATAAAGCGCAATGAAATATAAAAAATCCCTTGGGCTGGGCTCATAGTTTAATGAGGGCTGAGAGCGTATATTCCTAAGGAGATCCCTAAGCCCATGAGTTATGAGGGATCCCATAACCACAGCTGTGGGAAAATCCCTAAGACCTTAGAGGATCCCTATGAAGCCCCCTCTCCTAATTTTAAATTATAAAATAAGGTAATAGAAACAGAGAACCTGGCCCTCATAGGGATTTTCCAAATTCCCACAGCTGTGGTTATGAACGGTTCCTATGAGGCTCTGTAGCTTAAGTCTCTGAGGCTGCAGTAGGACCTAAGCACGGCCTCAGAGACCGTTTAAAAACGCTCATTAAGAATCCCTATGATCGACATAGAGATCCATATATTGATATTGTATTGACATCATGTTGATATGTATTGATACGAGCTTAGCACTCCAGGCCTAGCTAGAGTAGGAAGGGAGAAGACCCTACCCAACCTAACATTAAACTCTAACAAGAGCAAACCCCTAAAAGAGGCTGTTTCCCTTTCTCATTTCCCTGCTCTGTGTTCTATGCTCTGCAGTCTGGGGTCTGAGAGGTTCGTGGTTCGCCTCTCTCCTACCATATAAAGCTAGGAAATAAGAGCATTGAAGCCTAGCCTCCATTACCTTAAGTCTATTAGATTAGAAAGGTTTTGTGTTGCTTGAGAGTTTGAGTTACCGTGTTGATACCGTACTGAGTGCAGTATCGATACAATTATTGTATGCTTAGATGTTCTTACTCTATTTTGGTTATTTTTGCTTGAATGCGCCTTCCACTTCTCGATACTTGGATTTCAATGGACTCTTTGAATTCTAGTATTTGGGCTATTGCCGACGTTAATTCCCATATGGTCTTCCTCATCTCCCGGTCATCATTGAA
>QMSF01000150.1 GCA_003649565.1 Thermoprotei archaeon
TAAGGAATAACCTCTTCTCCTCTTCGCTCAACTTCATCTTTGCGAGCTCAGATAAGTGATCGAGTAATTCAGGTGTTATGATTATTTTCTCGCTTCTACTCATAATGCTCCACCTTGATAATGGCTGGCTGGCTCTTAACAATATCGCTGCACGTCATTTTTACCCTCTCTTAGTATTGGGGAAAAGGCTTTAAGCTCGTCTAAAACCAATGTTTAATTCCCTAATAGCTGAGGGGTTGCCTTAAGAGATGAAGAGGCTCATAGTACATGAAGAGAAGTGTGCTGCATGTGGCATTTGTGAATTGACTTGTGCTTTAAGACATTTTAAGGTGAATAATCCCAAGAAGGCGATGATACGCATTGAAATGATTATTTCTAGCAGTGATGTCAAAACTAAGATAGGAGTTTGTAGGCTTTGCAGTGAAAAAGCTTGCATTAATGCTTGTCCTTCAGGAGCCCTTAAATTTAATGGTTCTTGGATAGAAGTCGACGAGAATTTATGTACGCTGTGTAAGACTTGTGCTCATTCATGTCCTTATGGCGCGATTTTCTTTCATAAAGATCTAAAGAGACCTTTGATCTGTGATCTTTGTGGTGGAGATCCTCAATGCGTTAAAATGTGTCCTATGGGTGCTCTCGAGTATGCTTAGAGGCGTTAATGGCTCGAAATGGTGATTCGTGTGAAGGCAAAAGGAGGGTACATGGGCAAAATAGCGAGAATAAATCTAACGAAGAGAAGCATTAGAGTCCAAGAGGTCGACGATGAGCTCATAATGGGCTATATTGGGGGAAGGGGCTGGGGTGCGAAGATAATATGGGATGAGGTTCCTAGGGGTATTGATCCCCTATCTACTGAGAATAAGGTTGTGATAGCAACTGGACCACTTACAGGAGTATACTTTTCCGGTACTGGTAAGACAACGTTGTGTGCTAAGAGTCCATTAACAGGTGCTTACGGCGATAGCAATGTAGGTGGAAGATTTGGTGTTGAGCTTAAGCAATCTGGCTTTGACGCTTTGGTGCTTGAAGATGTAAGTGATGAGCCCGTCTATATAGCGATCTTCGATGGTGATGTGCGCATTGAAAGAGCGGACCATCTCTGGGGGCTTGGCTCGATAAAGACCGAGGAGGTGTTAAAGAAGGATCTAGGAGATAGATCGATATCTTGCTTGACCATTGGCCCTGCAGGTGAGAACAAGGTTTGCTTTGCTTGTGTTACATCGGATTTTGGGAGGCAAGCGGGTAGGACTGGTATTGGTGCGGTGCTTGGCTCTAAAAAGGTTAAGGCAATTGTTGCACGAGGATCAATGGACATACCAGTGTACGACGTAGATGCTATGATTGAGATAGCACAAGAGGCTTATGAATTCTGCTTCAAGAGCGAGGCTCAAAAAATGTGGATTAGACAAGGAACTATGCAGCTCATTTTGTGGAGTAATGAGAACTCAGCGCTGCCTACGAGAAATATGAGTGAAGCTGTATATGAGAAAGCTGAGATGATAAGCGGTGACGTAATGGAGAAGCGTGTTAAAATTGGAAATCACGGATGTTTTTGCTGCGCTATGCCTTGTGGTCAGCTTACTAAAATTAAGGAAGGCAGATTTGCAGGCACAATAGTTGAGGGACCTGAGTACGAGACTGCAGCTATGATAGGTAGCAATTGTGCCCTTAATAGCATAGAGGAAATAGTTAAGCTCAATAGGGTTTGTGATGAGCTTGGCATGGATAGCATATCTACGGGTAACGTGATAGCCTTTGCCATTGAGTGTAAGAGGAAAGGGCTGTTAAAGGATGTTGATGCCGAATATGGTGATGTTGATGGAATAATAAGGCTTATGGAGGACATAGCGTATAGGCGAGGAATAGGAGATCTTCTCGCTCAAGGAACCAAGAAGGTTGCTGAAAAGCTCGGTGGTGAAGCCTTCAAGATAGCCATGCAGATTAAGGGCCTTGAAATTTCAGCATATGAAAGTAGAGCTGCTCCGGCAATGGCTCTTGCCTATGGTACATGCGATATAGGCGCTCATCATAATAGGGCTTGGGCCATAACATATGACATTAAAGTTGGTAGGACGCTTTATACTCCTGATAAAGCTAGATGGGTCATATATTTACAGCATGTTAGATCGCTATTTGACATGTTGACATGTTGTAGGCTGCCTTGGGTTGAGCTATCGCTACCACTAAGGTATTATGGTAGACTTTACAGAGCAGTTACAGGTATAAACTATCGATTTAAAGACCTGCTGAATATAGCTGAGCGCGTCTACAACTTAACGAGATGTATTTGGCTTAGAGAATACCCCAACATGAATAGCTCATGGGATTATCCTCCTCCTCGATGGTTTGAAGAACCTCTACCTTCGGGTCCATTTAAGGGTGTTAAGCTAAACAAGACAGAGTATACGAAACTCCTCTTGGAATACTATAGGCTTCGAGGATGGGATGAAAATGGTAGACCTACTAGGTCTAAGCTCAAGGAGCTTGGTCTAAGCTTTGTTGTAGATGAGCTAGATAGATTAAATATTAAGCTCTCTTAAAGGATGGCACATATTTTACTAACTCCCAATATTGGTATTCATTGTCTCTCGGCAGTCCCTTAATTAGTACTGGAAGCCTCTCATTAGATGCTGTTATGTAAAGTTTACTTGATACTCCGGTTCCTAAGGATACTTCATAACATGTAAATTTCCCTAATCTTATGCTTATGTTTTGAAGTTGTTCTTCAACAGAGATCTTTACGAGTGTAGTGAGTATGTTTACAGATAATTCTCCACTTAGCGTAATGAAGTTAAATGTACACCAATAATTTTCCTCTAACGGTAAGCTCCTAATATAATATATCATGCTTAATGCATCTTGAATATCAGGTTTTATGTCAGATTCTTGAGTAATAGTGTTGTTGTTTGTTGTTATGTTCATCTTGCATTTATTCTCCTTATGATCATATAGCATTACCAACGAGCCCAATGGTGATTTTACACATGTTTTAAGCAAAGTTAAGTTGTTTACAGTTACGTAGCTATACATTGAACCGTTATAGCCCACAAATTCCTTTTTTAATATGAAGCATTCTTCTCCATTAACCTCAGTTATTCCGATTACACTCAAGTTTACTGTGCATAGAGTGTATGTTCCTGTAGAATTGACGAGCCTCACTTCATATATCAGTTGTTCTCCCACATTAAAAGGCGGTGTTATATTGGTCTCAGGCTTTTCTTGCTGTTTGTTTACTGAGAATAGGAAGAAAGCTGTGGAGAAAAAGGCTATTGCAAGTATTATCATAATGATCTTGGAATAACTCATTGAAGATCACTTTATATTATGCTTGGGGGAGTTAATAAGTGAAGATGCTGGCGTGTAATACTGTTATCGTCATAATAGACCTTCTATAGGAAGAGTTATAAGCTGGCTTATGGTTAAGCATTGCAATAGCTCTTTGCCAGAAAGGTCTTTTCATTCGACAATTAACGTGAAGAAATTAGGCAGGAGTCGAAAAGTATATATTGGTATCACTTTGTTATCTTGTTTCAAAGTGATAGTGTTGTGCTAGAGGGGCGAGGGAGGGTTTGAGGCCCAGCGACGATGTAGGTATCATTGGCTACGGGGTTTACATTCCGATATATAGGATTAAGGCTTCTGAGATAGCTCGTGTTTGGGGTAAACTTAATGATCACCTGCCTGTTGAGGAAAAAGCCGTCGCTGGGCCTGATGAGGATGCCGTTACGATAGCAATTGAGGCTGCTAGATATGCTATTAAGA
>QMSF01000151.1 GCA_003649565.1 Thermoprotei archaeon
CTTTAATAGCCTCCATTAACGTGCTTCCCGTATGAGCCCCTGGCGGATATGGATCTACGTGTTGAGCTAGTACTGGAATTGAAACTGAGGAGGCTATTCTGGCTATGTCAATTGCTTGAGGAGCTACTGCTATGTTAACGCCAAGCTCTTGAGCTACTTTTTCGCATTTCTTTGCAAGATCAAGGGCTCTTTGGCCAGTAGCTTCAAGATACGTCTTGAAGTTTATGATTATTAATGGTGGTTTGAGAGAGCTCATATTACTACGATGACTTAAATAGCCTTAAAAAGTTGTTGAGCGAATTCTAGAAGTGGAGTCTTGAGCTTGGAGGAGTGGTTCTTGGTTTCACATCCAGTAGATGAGATAAGATTTTCGAAAGGCGATGAGCTGAAAGATGTAAACGTAGCCTTATGCGTTACGGGGAGCGTTGCTGCTTATAGAGCCATAGACCTCGCTCGCGAGCTTATAAGGCGAGGAGCAAATGTGAGGTTTGTAGCTACGCCTAAGGCTCTTAAATTCGTGACTCCAACATTGATGCATTGGGCTTCTGGCATTAAGCCCATAATGAAGGGTACTGGGGAAACCGAGCATATAGCGATTGCCGGTAGAGATGGATGGGCTCATGTCGTTATTGTTGCTCCAGCCACAGCAAATACGTTATGCAAGCTTGCGCATGGCGTATCAGATAACATCGTCATGGACGTATTAACTGCTGCTTTAGGCTCGGGAAAGCCTATTGTCGTTGCTCCAGCAATGCATATGAGCATGTATATGGCATCGACGGTTAGAAATAGCCTTGAGAAGCTTAAGAGCATGGGCATAGTCGTGGTTGAGCCCGACATTGAAAATGGCAGGTTAAAAATGGCTTCTATTGAGGACATAGCTGACATGATTGAGGATGTTCTTAACCCGATTAGTGAGTTAAAGGGCTTAAGAGTGCTAGTGACAGCAGGACCTACACGTGAACATTTGGATCCCATTAGGTTTTTGAGCAATGCAAGTTCAGGAAGAATGGGATATGCTTTAGCATCGGTCTGTGCTAATAATGGAGCTAAAGTATACTTGGTTTCAGGGCCGACAAACCTCAAGACACCAAGAGGAGTTAGTGTTAGGAGGGTTATTTCAACACGAGAAATGCTTGAAGCATGCTTAGAAATAGTCGATAGAGAGAATCCTGAAATCATAGTTCTAGCAGCTGCTCCTGCTGATTTTTATTTTGAGAAGAGCTTTAATGACAAGGTTAGTTCAAACTTGACTTTCAATGTTACTCTCAAGCCCACACCAAAGATAGCTTTGGCTTTAAGAGAAAAAGCATCTAAGGCTGTAATTGTGGGTTTCAAGGCCGAATATGGGGTTTCAATGGATGAGCTTCTTAAGAGGGCAAAGGCTAGAATGAAGGAGCATGGATTTGACATAATCCTAGCTAACGACGTGTCAAGGCCTGATGTGGGGTTTGGCTCTGAATTTAATGAGGGCTATCTAATGACGAGCGAGGGCGAGTTAAAAGTAGGTAGGATGAGTAAGAGGGCTATGGCTAGAGTAATATTGAGAGAAGCAGTTAAAGTTCTAGAGAAAAAGCGATAAGCTATGTTTGGAGTTTTTTGACTCTTTCAAATATTTCAAGCCATGTTAATAGACAGCGGCCTAATTCATAGAGCCTATCGGCATCGCTCTCATATTTAGCCATGTTGGTAAGCTCCATGAGCTTCTGATTTACAGTCGATGTAAGCTCGCTTATGACCTGTATCTGAGTTATCTTAGCTACATCCTCTCCTTCTTTTACGAATACAACTCTCTTATTACAGCCAGGACAGTATATCTCACCACTTCTCAATTTGAATAAAGGGGAGTTGCATACTGGGCATACGTCAGGTAGCATTGTAGCTCCACTTCTAAGTAAGTCAACCATTCTCTTCATTCTGGTGGAGTCTTCTCCGCTCTTGCTCAAGACTAATGCCCCGCTAAAGCTAGCAAGCAGTTTTTAATCTTTGACTTGTTCAAGTATGCTTACAGCTTGCCATATGGCGGTTCTAGCAAATAGAGGCATATTAGGGTCTTGACTACATTCATCAAGTATGCTTATGGCATTTGAAGCTCTAACTCCAGGGGTGTACTTCTTGGTCTTCAATATCTTTATGGATTCACTACAAGCTCTCCTAATGTTCCTAGGCACGCCAAGATCATCCGCTATTCTCTGTAAAACCATAATTGCTTGTTGAATTTTTTGCTCTACATCACTTTCAGCAGACACTAATACACACCCCTTTTAAGAGTATGTCGAGAGGGGTAAATGAGCTAGACCTACTAAAAGAAGGCTTAAACTCCTTCTTAAAAATCTTTCAGGTTTAAATCTCGCATTTATGAAATTTTTCTGTATAGGTGTCGTAAGCGTGGAGCAGCCATCAGTGATGGTCAGAGGAATATACACAACAGCGCTAGTCAAATTATTATTAGATAATGGCTTTAGAATAGCCAGACCGTCATTGACAACAGCCAGCAGATTTGGGCTTAAAAATGCTAGTAGAGAATGGGATGTCAGAATTAGAGATCATACATCCAAGAACTCAATAATTGTTGAGGGGCCGCGAGCAAGAGAAGTCGCCGAAGTCTTGATGAGAGAGCTTCCAGATGCTACATTGAAAAGTGAGAAGCTTGGCTGTGAAGTGTATAAAGGCGTGGTTGAGAAAGTTGATGATCGTGTTAGCTATGTGAATTATGGCGAGAAAACAGGGTTATTACCTGAAAGGCTTGTTGAAGGACAAGAAGTCATAGTCTCACCATCTAGAAATGACATCGGAAAAAGCGAGTATTCGTATTTAACCAAGAGGATTAGGATTGTTGGACGCTATGCTGATTTGATAAAGGATGGCTGGGTTTCAACGCCAAGAGGGATGCCGCCAGCCATCGCAAACGAGCTTATGAACTTAGGATATCTGCTAAAGCCTCCTGATTGGGGTATACAATGGAAGAGGGAGGCAGTTAATGTTGATACAAGCGAATTAATAGAGGAAGTCCAGAGATTAAAAGAGGAAGCAACAAAGATAATGCAAAAAGCCTGTGAGGTTAAGGCTCCATGCCTTATTTACGAGCCTCCCACATGCTACATAGTGACAATCCCATATACCAGCAAAAAACGCCTTGACGAGCTTAGAGGACTTGTAGTAACTACGATGCCCAATCACCATATGATTAAGAGCTGGGGCAGAAGATACGCGTATGCTGTTGATGTGATTGAGAAACTAATGAGCATTTCAGGCCCCGGAATAGGAACTACAGCTTCAAGCGTTATACTTCACGATGTTATCAAACAAGGCTCAAAGATTGCGATAGACCACGTAAAGCCTGATGGTACAGTCTATAAGTTAACACCTGGAGTGGTAGAGGAGTTCGACAAAGAGAGCATGACAATAACTTTAAGGAGGAAGTTCAAAGGTGGAGGAGTGTATGATGGTCTTGGAGTACCGAAAGAGTACGGCGATTATGGAATATCGATATACAGGCTTGGCTCACCGATATCTAAGACCACTTATTACAGCGAGAAGGGAGAGCTAAAGGGGATTTACGTAAATATATCCACGCCTGTTGAGGTTGCACCGAGAAAGATAAGGTACATAGACCTTGACAAGGCTAAGGAATTGCTGGACAAAGGCGTCATAACAGAGAGGCTCTTCAAAGGCATAGTTGAGATCGCCGAGAAAGTCAAAGAAAGCCTTGAAGCTAGAGGCGATGACTCTCTAGAC
>QMSF01000152.1 GCA_003649565.1 Thermoprotei archaeon
GGATTCAAAACTGCGTTGATATGCCTTAAAAGGAGGGTTAACCTCTATCGTAGATTCAATAAATTGATAGACGAAATGCTTATTGTTGAAAGCTTCTCTGAAGTTGCATTACCTGAAATTCAGGAGAGGCTATTAAGCCTAAATGCAATATTAATACCTCATGGTTCATTGATTGAATATACTGATCTCGAGACTATCGAGAAGAGGTTTAAGGTGCCGATCTTCGGTAATAAGTACATTTTGAGGTGGGAGGCTGATAGAGAACTCAAAGAAAGACTTCTGCGTGAAGCTGGAGCTAAGACGCCTAGAGTATACAAGAATATTGATGATGTGAATGGAACAGTCATAGTTAAGCTGCCTGGTGCGAAAGGAGGAAAAGGGTATTTTCTTGCTTCAGGGCCGGATGACGTGAGGGCTAAGATTAAGGCCATGAATCTCAATGAGAAGGACATCTTCATTCAAGAGTACATATTAGGTGTAACAGCTTATGCTCACTTCTTCTACTCACCGCTCACCGATGAGCTTGAATTAATAAGCATTGATAGAAGATACGAGACGAATGCTGATGGTCTTGGGAGGCTGCCAGCTAACATTCAATTAGCATCAAATCCAAAGCTCTCTTACCTGGTCGTAGGCAACATACCAATCGTGCTTAGAGAGTCTCTTTTGGAAGAGATATTTGAGATTGGTGATGGGTTAGTTGAGGCATCTAAAAGACTCGTACCTCCAGGGTTTATAGGTCCATTCTGCATTGAAGGGGCATATGATGGTGATGGCAATTTCTATGTCTTCGAGTTTTCAGCTAGAATAGTTGCTGGAACAAACCTCTATGTATATGGTTCACCCTATACGTGGCTTATATATGACGAGCCTATGAGTATGGGTAGGAGAATAGCCAGAGAGATAAGAAGAGCAGTTGAAAAGGGGAGGCTTGAGCAGCTGTTAACGTAGATAGGGCGATGAGAATTGAGCGATAAGTTTGCGACTCTAGCAGAGATGGTTAAAGCTAGAGTTAGAGAGGTAGGTGGCAGAATATCGTTTAGGGATTTAGCTGAATGGGCTAAGGATACTGAGATAGGCTCTCTATTCGTCCTTTACGCCATAGTTAAGGACATGATAGATCAAGGAGAGCTCGTAGCCCTAGAGGGATATGAAGAACTGCCTGAGCTTATGATGTGGCAAGCACCAAAAGTCGTGGCTTTACCCGAAGTAGCTCAAGAGATCAAACCCAAGGAGAGAAAAGCTAAGCCTGAAGAAGCTAAGATTAAGGAAAGGCTAGAGGAAGAAATGAGTTTAGAGGAGTATGGAAAAATACTAGAGGAAGAAATTGAAAAGCCTAAGCTTGAAATCGACATTGAGAAGCTCGATGAGGATTTAAAGAAAGCTCTTAGCTATCTCTCAGAGTATTGGAGCGTTGGTGAAATAAGGTTTAAACTTGATTTGAAGAAGCTTGGAATCCAAGATCCAGATAAAGTTCTCTATAAGCTTTTAGACATGGACGTAATAGACTTGACACCTGGTGGAGTTGTAAACTTGAAGGTAGAGTTACCTAAGATAAAGAAGAAGCCTTCGCTTATAGGCTTCATTTAGCTTGAAGTTAAGCTTACAGGCGTGTATATTGATATTCTTGAGCCCTTAGCCACACAATTGAGAATTCCTCTTTGCTCAAGCTCTCTCAACACGCTTTTAGCAACACCTATCTTCAAGCCAAATCTCGTGGCTAATGCGTGTGGCGTTATGCATTTCATGTTGTTAAGCTCATTCTCAAGTTGCTTAGCAACTTCGAGAGGTAGGAGTGGGCTTGTAATCTTCTTCTCTCTCCTTTCTTCTCTCTCCTTTTCTTTGGCTCTCTTCTCCTTCATTTCACGAAGCTTTTGCTGCTTTTCCATTGCTGATATGGGCTTCTTCGTTTTGCCGCCCATTTCATACCCCCTATCTCTTCTTCATTTAAGGTGGGTTAAAATCTTTCGCATCATAGTAGCTCTAATATCAGGAGGGCTACTATCGAGATTATGAGCATTATGAGTAGTATTATTGATGTTATTTGCTTAGCATTGAGCTTTGACTTCTTCCGGGATCTTTTGCTCGGCATTGATTCTTCACCTTAAATATGTTGATGTTTTCTGCGTATACGCTTTATGATTCTAGATTCAAGCTGAAGCGGAGAATTGCCGCTAATCCGCCTATTGATTTGAGCTGTTGACCTGGCTCTTCGAGACTGCTGAAGATCTTTACTTGTGCTCCTGACTTTTCCGCCATCTCAATTATCTTTTCGATCTCCCTCCTCAAGTCTGGGTCTGGTGATCGTATTAGCTCATCGAGGACGAGCAGCTTCTCTATAGCGCCATATTCAGCTGCTCTCTTGACCTCATCTATTCCATATGCTGCCTTTCCATCGCTCTTGGATATGTGTGCTAGAAGTTCATCCATTAGCTCTGCTTCTTCGACTATGCTGAAGTCGCTTAGCATTCTCCTCAAAACGCCTCTCTTAATGGCTTCTCTAACTCCTTGATAGCCTCCGCTTGAAGCTGAGTCTACGTATATCCTAGCCTTTATGTTGGAGGATAACTCCTTAGCTAGCATATCCTTGATGAAGCCTGGACCCACTACTGCTATCGCCTTTGCATTAAGCCTCTCAGCTAGCTCCTTTGCTTTTGCTGTTAGCTCGGCGATTTTCTCCTTTAAAGCCTCATCTCTTTTAGTTGGATCATGCTTTCCAGGCAGGTTTAGTCTTGCCTCAGCTAGAATCTCAAATCCATAGTCGTGAGGAGCCACGAAGGCAGCTTCATCAGAGTCTATGCCTATAAGCAAGATGCCTATAGGCTTTCGAGATGCAGCTTTAAAGATTCTCTTTAAGTGGTGTCTTGGCCATTTCTCCTTTTCTACTAAGATCTCTGAGCCTTCGCCAACAGTTATAGTGTGATGAGAACCTACAACGCCAAATCTATCAGGGCCTTCTACCACAATGCCTCTTACTCTAAGCTTTTCAGTGAAGGGTTGAAACTCTACTTTTTCGACTTTAAGCTTGAGAGTCATGGGTCTTCGAGAGCTCTTGTCGTTAACCTTTACCTCCCTTAAGGTCCTAGCTGTAACCATGTCTCCAGGATCTAGAATATTGTAGAGACACCACAAGTCGTCCTGCCCTTCTATCCTTAGGAGCATTCTGCCGTGTTTTTCATCCCATGCAATAACCTTCAATTGAGTTCCCTCAACCCTGCCTTCTTACTCTCGGCATTTAGGTGAGGCTATTATATAGATGACGGTTCCCATTAGACCTCTCTTTCACTAGACGGTAAGTTATAAAAATTCGCTTGAAGTCTTGTAGTGGCAAGGGTGATTATATGGCTGGGAGGCCTTTAGCAGCTATTGTTAGTGCTGGGCTATCGAAGTTCGGTAGGAGAGAAGGCCTTTACGGCAGAGAGTTATTCATTGAAGCTGCAAGCGAGGCTTTCGAACGATGCCCCAACCTGGACCCTAAGAGGGACATCAAGGCTGTCTTCATAGGTCACATGGGCGAGTCCTATGAGCATCAAGGGCATACTGGCCCGACTATCTCTGATTGGCTTGGATTAACTCCAACACAGGGCTTTAGGCTTGAGAGTGCATGTGCATCTTCAAGTGCAGCTCTACGCTGCGCGGTTATGGCGATAGCTTCTGGGCTACTTGACATAGTTCTCGTTGGTGGAGTCGAAAAGATGACTCATAGATCAACACCTGAAGTAACA
>QMSF01000153.1 GCA_003649565.1 Thermoprotei archaeon
ACTGCTGCTATGACTGGCTTGCTCATGCTTTCTATGAATCTGGTCACTTTATGGCCGAGCTCCATTATCTTAGAAAAGTCGTAGGCTCTAACGCCCTCTTTAAACATTGATAGATCCATGCCAGCTGAGAACGCTCTTCCTGAACCCGTTATTATCACTACCTTAACGCTCTCGTCCTTTTCAGCATCTTCAAGCGCTGACAGAAGTTCAGTTAAGAACGTGATATCAGCTGCATTCAGCTTATCTGGTCTATTGAATGTTATCTTGGCTATGCCATCAGCCTTTTCATATATTATGCTCCTAAACTCCACTTCAATCACCACCTAGCTGATTACAAGGCATAAAATATTTAAGCTATTTTGAGGATGAGCTCAACTCTTGAAGTCTCTTTAAGATTCTCTTATTGACTTCCTCTATGCTTCCAAGACCGTCAATTACCAACAGCTTACCCTTGTCCTTATAATAATCAAGCACTGGTTTTGTGCTTTCAGTGTAAACTCGAAATCTTTGTCTAACAACGTCCTCCTTATCGTCCTCTCTCTGGTAAAGCTCGCTTCCACATACATCGCATTTACGGTCTTCTTTGGGAGGGTTAAACTCAATGTGATAAACAGCTCCGCACTTCCTGCACGTCAATCTCCCACTAAGCCTCCTAACTATCTCATTCTCGGGTACGTCAAGATATATTGCAGCTGTAAGCTCAACATTCATTTGTCTTAATATCTCATCAAGCTCACGAGCTTGTCTAACGTTTCTAGGATAACCATCAAGTATGAAGCCTTTAGCTATATTGATGCTTCTAAGCCACTTCTCTACAATTTTAATCACTATATCGTCAGGCACAAGCTCGCCTTTATCCATATAGCTTTTAGCTTCCCTACCTAGCTCGCTTCCACTAGCTACCTCCATTCTCAGGACATCGCCTGTCGCCATAGAGGGTACTCCAAGAGCCTTAGAGAGCATTTTAACTTGAGTACCTTTACCAGCACCAGGGGGGCCTAGAAATACGAGCCTCATGCTAAAACCCTAATTGAAGTGGGCTTTTATGCTTTCCTCACTTTTCGTTAGTAGTAATTCTCAAGATTTCATCCAATCGTGGGAGGGGTCTTCCGTCAAGTAACTCCATGACATCCATCGCCTCAAAAATTAGTTGTTCATAGTACTCCATATTGCGTTTTAACCTCTCAAGAAAATCTTCATATCTCCTCGAAAGTGCCTCATTAAGGTTCTTAAGCACCTCATCATCAGTTATAACAAAGATATCCCTATCTCTTGCTATCCTAAGTCTCGCGAAGTTTCTTACTGCATGGTGAAGACTCCTGAGCCCCTTATCTCGACTTACTCCAGGTTTCACTGCTTCTGCAAGATCCTTTAACCCCCAAAATCTCAATTTCATTAAAGTGAGCTCAGTAATCCTCGGCTTCCCCCTAGCCTTAAGTTCCTCATAGAAGCCATCATCAACTATAGCTACACCTTCAAGCCATATCATGTGAGCCAGAGGGTCGCCGTTAATCCATAGCTCTAAGAATTGCCCTGCTGTGAAGACTCCTATCTCCAAATCTTTACTAATATCTTTAAGTACATCTTCACTTAAATCCTCCATCTTGTCAATGATAATTGCCACGTCGATATCGCTAATGCTAGGTCTAAAATCCTCATTTCTCGTTGCTGATCCAAATACTATAATACTTTTGACGCGTGCCCCCTCCCTTCTTATTTTATCTATGAGCTTTTCGACCTCTTCCTTAGCCTTCGGATGAATCACGTTTTCACACCTACAAATTCAAGCTCTCCTATCTAAGAAGAGCTTAACCTTTAATTCTCCAAGCGCCACTACACTCATGTGAGGCTCCTATTGATTTTCCATATGGCTGAAATATTTGATAGAGGTCAAGCTCGAGAGATAGTAGAAGCTCTCAGCTCTCTAGGTCATGTAGACTGTAGGATTAGAGGAGTTACCGGATATACTGCTGCTTTAGATTCAGGTTTAAATGAAATAGTCAAGCTTGAGAAGGCCCCTGTTAGCATGCTCATAGCCCAGGCTAATCACGATGCAATAGTGTTGGCTTCTTGTACTCAAAACCCAGAGAAATTTCATGCTTATTGCTGGCTTGTATCTAGACATGTAAGAGATAAGCCGATAATTGAAGTTGAGATGTCGAGCAAGACTGTGACTCCTCTAAACGATAAGGCCCAAAACCTCGCTCATGAAATATCAAATCTCTTAGGGTTAAGAATCTCTGAGAGAAAGGAGTTCCCAAGTAACATATGGAGTGATGGAAAGAGAACATATAGAAGGATTCTGGCAGCTGAGCCTGGGGACTTCGTGTTGGTGAATGGCATAATCGTGGGAAAGATAACTTCGAATAATGAAGCTATACTAATTGAGGAGAATGGCAAGCTTGTCGACGCTATAGGCATAACCCTAAAGCTCCATGGAGTTGAAAAGCTAAACAGACTGGGATTTAGAGGGTTGGAGAACTCGAAGGTCTCAAGCATAAAAATCCTAAGAAGGAGAACTGAGAGCAGAGCGAAGATAGAATGCGGTGAAGGTCGTGGAGTAGCGATATTAGATCACGAAGTTACAGATGTGCACGATAAGGCAACTAAAGTTGAAGGCGCCATAACCATAGGAGATGATACTACATTAATAGTTTCAGATATCTTTGAGAGATACGGCAAAAGGGTTTTGGGCATTATGGATGGCGATGCTGATGGCCTATTAGAGTTCTCAAAATTACCGTCAAACTCCATGCTCCTTGTAGTAGAAAAGGATGATGAAGCTGGAATGATCATTAGAAAGGAGCTCTTTAAAGACAAGGATTACTTAGATTTGAGCTTTGATGATGTCATTGAAAAAGTTGTAGAGATGCTTAAACCCAAGATAAAGATGGTTATAAGGCTAAGGTGAATCCATGGAGATAATAGAGAAGTTTTCGAAGAGCTTGGCTCACATAGAGGCCTTATACATGTACGTTAACAAGGGAGCCTTCAAGAATCAATGCATAGAAGAATTAGAAGCCAGATGGCCTGGAATAGGCTCTAAAGCTTGGAGCGACGTGGAGAATGAGGCATCAAAACTTGAACCTCAAATTTTCGTTGGAAGTCTTAAACATCAGATATTGAGGGCAATAGAGGACATATATGGCAAAGAACTTGCAAAAGAAGTCGGCAAGAGAATTCAAGCTCTAAGCCCCGAAGATTTCAGGGTAATAGTAGCATTCAGCAAAATGTGGGTGCAAGGTTTTAGGACAACAGATGAAGATGAGCTGTCAATGGCTCTTGAGGCTTGCCTAGGCATTAAAGGTTCAAGAACAATAGAGACATTATGGAGAGTCGGGTTAATCAATAGGGCTCATAGATCGGCTGTTTCAAGATACATGCCGAAGATATACGTGCCAGCCTATGTCAAAGAGCTCTTAGAGAAATACTCTCATGAACCACTACCCCTTCAAGTCAATGTGGAAGAGGCTTTACACCAATCCCTGATTGAAGATCCCTTAAAGGCCTGTGTAGCAGTCTATGGGCTTGATGAGCTTATTGATGAGCTTGTGCAAGTAATGATAGGGCTTCCCATAAAATCGATAGTTCATAAGTTAAACATTAAGAGGGTAATGAAGGCTGGAAAGACCTGCCCATTAATAAAAGACGAGATGTATGAATCGTGGAAGCGCTTAATAATGAAGGAAACATCAAAGTATGTAGATGCCATTAT
>QMSF01000154.1 GCA_003649565.1 Thermoprotei archaeon
ACATGGTCAGCTTCGTGCCGTCTCCTCACCACTCGGAGTGGGCGACAGCCGCATCATCCCCCAGGTAAGTTGAAGAACTATCTCTAATATAATCATCTATCAAGAAAAAAGGAGGAAGATGTTAATGTATTACCAAATCTTCTCATATGCTTCTTCAGTTGGTACAGCAGGGTAAATCTCGTAAGTTCCCAAATCACTAAAGTGATGAACAATCTTCTTTAAGGCATTTACATCCTCAACATCGAAGATCGTTATTATCGTATGCCTGCCAAGCAGAGTATATCTACCTAAAACCTTAACACCCTCAGGCCTACGATAACTCCTAAAACGCTCAACCAGCTTATCTCTATTTTCAGGAGGATATCTAAAGATGCTCACAAAAAGCAACTAAGTCACCATAGAAGAAGTATTATAACTCCACAATAACTCTTCCTGAGAAAATCAGGCCTTCCATAGAAGAGAGCAAGAACCGGAGCAATATAATAAGATATCCTTATATCTTAGGTTATCTAGATTATCTTGGTATGCCAACATTATTAATAAAAAATGTCTCTGAAGATTTGCTAAGAGAGCTTAAAAGATTGAAGATAGATCTTGGATGTAAAACATGGGCTGAGCTGCTTGAGAAACTCGTTAAGAGTAGTTATAAGGGGTTCTTCGCTGTAAGCGATGAAGAGCTCAAGAGCATGAGAGAAGCTGTAAATGATTTTCTAAGGCTTAGAACTACCATATCAGAAATGTGGCGTGGCCCATCAGTGCTAGAAGAATTTAGGAGAGCTAGACGCCATGAAGGCTAAGCGCCTAGTGACGCTGGATGCAAATGTCTTAATAGCAGCCATAAAGAGTGACGAGCCCTATAGCCAGGAGTGCTTAGATCTAATAAGGAGAATACCTGACGACTTCGTTTTGACTGAGCCAAGCATAATATATCAAGAAGTATGCGGCACAATAGCGAGAAGAGTAGACCTACATTTAGCCAAGAAAACAGAGAAGATACTTAACAAAATGATACATCCATCACTACTAGTAGAATGCACTAAAGCCTTTTGTCTATCAGCCTATAAGCTATGCAAGGACTATGAAATATACTCCATAGATGCATTATACCTCAAAGTGGCGCTAGACAAAGATGCAATCCTAATTTCACTAGACAAAGAGGACTTTATAGACAAAGTCAAAGCCAAAAACCCACCAATAGAAGCATATCACATAACGGAAATTCCATATTAACTTCTCTATGTGAGTAAGCCATAATCATAAATGTAACTTTAAATAATCCATAGGCAATCTACTGACGCATTAACATTAGAAGCGATTAAATGAATGAAATTATAGCGGTACTGTTTTACTTCTTGTAGTGATAGTGGCAATCTACACAATTACGCAAATTACGTTAAATAGCTTAGGAGAAAAACTGAGGATGATCAGCGATTTACGGTTTGGAGAAGGTGATCTTCTTAATGCGTGAAGTGAGCATTGAGGAGGTGGAGAAAAATCCGAAGCTATGGTTTAAGCCGTATTGCAAAACATGTAAGTTGCTCTTTGACGATTATAATGAATACATAGAGCATTGCGCTAAGGTTCATTGGCGCTCTAAGCCCTTATAATAGCTTGCACTTCACTCGCTCTCTTTCTCTTCAGTTTTAAGTGAAGAAGCGAACCAAACCACTCTTTGTGGGAATGGTATTTCTATGCCGGCTTCATCTAACGCGTCTTTTACAAGCTTTGGCAAATTGCTATAGAGAGTAAACCATGTAGAGCCAGGAGTCCAAGCCCTGACTTCTAGCACAATCCCATCATTTGCAAACTCTTTTGCGAATACCATGGGTTCAGGCTCCTCCAGTATATACCATTGCTCTCTCAACTTGGACGTTATGGCTTGTGCAGCTTTCTCTATGCTCTCTGAGTATGGTATTTGAACATTAACTCTAACAACTCTAATTCTTGAAGCGGAGTAATTCCTAAAGCTACTATTGAAGAGCTCTGAGCTTGGTATTCTAACCTTTATTCCTTCCCATGTGACTATGGTTGTTGATAGAAGTCCTACCTCTACAACAGCACCAACTATGTCACCTACGTGAATGAAGTCTCCAAGCTTAAACGGCTTCTCCAAGAGGAGCAATATGCCAGATATCAGGTTTGATACGGATGCTTGAGCTGCAAAGCCTATCACGATGCCAATGATACCTCCAGCAACAAGCGCTCCAGTCAAGTCGACTCCTAAGGATGCTAGCGTAATTGTGACTGCTAAGATTATTATTACATAGCGAAGCAGCTTGGTCATATTGTCGATGGCGGTCTTAGAGATCTTCTTGATTAAAGTCCTTCTAATGGTTCTCTCCAAGAGCTTACTTATAAAGAGAGCTATGATTACGGCTAGAACTACATATACAATGTCGATCCAGTGGACCTGAAGCCAATCAATAACATTCATATAGTCAACCTCACAATCCAAACTCCATGTCAAATTTGCCTATCTTGCCTAAAAGCCCCATAAAAGGTTGAGGACACCTCTTTAAGCCAGTAAAAGGAGCCTCATTTTTTAAAAGCACTGTGCCAACACCATCTCTCTTAATTGATAGGTGAGCAGCCTCTATGTAGGCATTTCCAGTATCATCAATATACACGTCAGCATTCAAGAGGGGATACACTACGTTTCTAACTTCAACGAATTCATCAGAGGAATTCTCTATCGAAATTTTAGTCGTAGCCTCCCAAATGTTCTGCCGAGACGGAGCATCAAGATAAACATCGGTTCTATAAAACCTGCAAATAACGCCGCTAGCTGATGAACCGTAAAGAGCATACTTAAATTGAGATGAACCAAAGAAGTCTATGAGCCTCCTCGCATTGTCCTCATCAACGTAAATGCCAACACTAATAGGAGCCTTAACGTAAATAGCAAAGCTAGAGCGAGGAGCCACAACAAGAGGACTCTTCAACCTAAATAGTAGAAAGCTTGAAACTTCATATTGAGTTGAATGAACAGGATAGACGATTAAGCTCCCAGAGCTTTTCACAATTTTCTCGATTAGGCCTTCAGGGAAGCCTCCTTCTCTATGGTAAATTCTGAAGCCTCCTCTTTCCTCAATGCCTATATTAATGCCATGCTCTCTAAGCTTATCGACCACGTCATTTGAAAGCTCTCTTCCATAAATCAACTACACATCCCTCAATAAACTAGGCTCTCACCACAAGAAAGCCTGCAAACCTATATATCAATTCACGAAAGCCATCCGTATACGCTGCTACTCTTTTCTAAGTAGCAACGCTTTTTCTCGGATGCATGCTCCTCTTAATGGATAACCAATGCTCTATCCCATAAAATTCGTCGAGTGGCATGAAATAGTCGAATGGAGCCATACGCTAAGCAAAAGGATTTTAGAGAGCGGCTTTCATCCAGACGTAATCGTAGCTGTTGGCAGAGGAGGCTTTATTCCTGCAAGGCTTCTATGCGATTTCCTAGACGTAGAAGCTCTTCTAACAGTACCAATACGCTGGTCCGAGAAGGTGAAGAGAAAAGGAGAAAAGTACCTAGCTGACCTCATAAGGGGTATAGTTAGGGCTTCAAGAGAGCAAAGGTCGATAGAGGAAAGTATAAGTGAAGTAGTTAGAAACTTGGAGATAACGATAAGCTATGATTATAGCATTGATTTGCATGGTAAAAAGGCTTTGCTAATAGAAGAGATTATTGTCACTGGTCTTC
>QMSF01000155.1 GCA_003649565.1 Thermoprotei archaeon
AATTTAGAGGATTTGCAGAGGGTATGCGAAGAAATTAAGGCTATTTCACAGAAGACTGGCGTTAGGATTAGAGGACCAATACCGCTGCCAACGAAGAGGCTTGTTGTGACCACTAGAAAGGCTCCATCAGGTCAAGGCTCACATACCTTCGATCACTGGGAGATGAGGATACATAAAAGGCTTATAGACATGGATGCCGAGGACAGAGCTTTGAAGTCATTGATGAGAGTTAGAATACCAGACACAGTGAATATAGAGATAGAATTGATATGATGTTTCATTTGCCTTGTTTTATCAGTTCAGCATAACTTTTCGCGTCCATGAGCTCTTTTACCTGTTCTTTATTTGAAGGTTTAACTATTGCGATCCATCCATCACTATATGGATCTGAGTTTATTAAGTCAGGTTTGTCTTGAAGCTTCTCATTTACCTCAACGATTTCGCAATCTAATGGTGAGGATACATCAATTACAGTCTTTATCGACTCTATTGAAGCTAGGATGCCTCCTCTTTCTACACTTTTACCTTTTTCTGGAAGATCAACGTAAAGCACATCTCTAAGTTGTTTTTGAGCATAGTCTGTTATGCCGAGCCTTGCAAGATCTCCTTCGATTTTAATCCACACATGGTTTTCAGAGTATAACAATTCATCCGGTACCTCGTAGTCATTTACCTTCATCAAGCTTCACCAGAACCTTTTCTGACCACGTACCTCTATTGAGAGAGGGTTTTGGTTTAATAACGCCATGCATTTAGGGCATTTACCATTGAATTTCTTCACTATATCTTTAGGTGGTACCAGATCGTTGCCCTTATAGAGAACGTAGCCACAATTAGCACATTTAACTATTTGAGGCATTAGGTCAGCACCAAACCTATACCCTACTAAAGACACATAAGCTTTTCTGCATGAGAACTTCCAGGACTTCTTGGAAGACTATATTGGAGTTAATCGTAGCCTGCTGGGTCTCTAACTCCATCTTCTGTTATTTCGAAGATAGCCTCGCTTTCTGGCCAATATGGAGAGTCGACGAGACGCGCTATCCTTCTGCCACCTCTTAGTTTTCTCAGGAAAACCCGAGCACCTGGAACGTGGAAGAGTACATGACCGCCTACCGCAGTTGTCGGATCGCCGAAAACTGCATCAGGTCTGGCCATGACTTGATTTGTTACTACGACTGCTATCTCGTATGTGTATGCTATTTTGGATAAAGTGTGCAGATGCTTATTCAGCTTTTGTTGTCTCATAACCAGGGTTTCTCTTCCAGGATATTCTGCTCTAAAGAAGCCTGTCACGCTATCAACTATTAAGAGCTTTACATTCTTTTCATTTATGAAGTCCTTGACTTGTTCAACTATCAGCATTTGATGGTCCGAATTATATGCCCTTGCAACTATTATGTTTTTGAGGGTTTTTGAGGGGTCTAATCCTAATGCTCGGCTCATGGATACTATTCTCTCTGGCCTGAAAGTTCCTTCACAGTCGACGTATACAGCTGTACCTTCAAGGCCACCTTTATCCTTGGGGAGCTGTACGTTTACGCATAGTTGATGGCATATCTGCGTTTTACCTGATCCATACTCGCCATAGAATTCCGTTATGATTTGAGTTTCAATGCCGCCACCTAGTAGCTTGTCTAGGTTTTTGCTACCTGTTGTTATGCGAGCTACTCTCATCCGTTTCTCGTAGAGCTCATCTGCAGTTTTAAATCCGAGATCTAGGGCTTCACGTGCTGCACTTATAATCTCTGACTAGCTGAAAGGGATAGGCCTGTTACTGATGCTATCTCCTGAGGAAGAGCTGCTGCGAGAGCTTCTACCGTGCCAAAGCCGGCTGAGGCCAGCTTATCAGCTATAGCTGGACCTACTCCTGGAAGCTCTGTCAGCTCCTTGGGCTTCTTTGATTTTTCAGGCATTCTCTATCACACTTGCCTCTACCTTCACTCTATTATGATTCAAACTTAAATAAAGAGTTTAATCTAAACTCTAGGCGGTGAGAGAGATTAGGGTAATTGATGTATTCAGAGGAGCATGGGAGGCAATAGAGAAGTTTCTTGAGGCTCCTCCTAAAAGGATCTTAGGGACTTTAGTTGTAGCATTAACATGTCTTTTCTTGTCTGGCGGGCTTTTCTGCATAATTATGGGGACACCCGCAGTTATAACAACACCTCATTGTTTTGTCTTCTATTATCCTGGTATAGACTATCAGACGGGGGCTGAGGCTTTTATAGTCTTCCTGCTCATGATTATGGGAACAGCGGGGCTTTTAATGATACATCAAAATATGAAGCAACCTCGAAGTAGAAGTAGAAGCATGGCTTTAACACTACTAGGACTATTACTCATAGCAATGAGCATGTTGGCCCTTGTCTGGCTCATATACCTTAAGGTATTGTTCTACGTTTAAATGAGGAAAACGCTAAGAGAGTTAAAAGGGTTTAGGCTTCATTTTAAGCAAATATGCTACATAGTTGCTTGAAATGTAAAGTATAGGTGTCACCACCAATATCACTATGAGCTGCTCCATAGATGGCGTGTAGCCTGCAGAGCCGCTGAAGAGAAGAGCTATTAGCATGAAGAGGTATTGATCGAGGAGAGGAGCTGGTTCTCCTTGGCTGATACTTAGTCTACGCTTTATGAAAGAGCCCAAAACATCGCCCGTCATAGCACCTAGCCCCATCAAAAAACCTTTTAGAGGGCTATTTAGAAGAGCTCCTACAACGAAACCTGCAAAAGTCCCGGAAACAAAACCCTCTATGGACTTGCTATCACCAAGAATTCTTTTACCATCAAGCCAGCATTTGCCTAGGTCGATGGGCCTTCTTTTAGGCATAAATTTGGCCAGTATTAAGGGCGTGGCATTGGCTATGTATGCTGGTAGTGCGAATAGTATAGCGCTTATGATGACCTCAATGCCATGCACTACGTCCATTTAATCGACCTCTTCCAAGTATCCATCTATCACGTGAGCTTGGATTTCAATGTTTACCTCTGATCCATGGATCTTTAATACTACTATTTTTCTTCGGAAAGGCAAATCCAATTTTATTATTGAAATTATATTATCAGACCAGTATGTCAGAACGTTGGAAGCAATAGGTTCATCAAATAGACTTTCACCGGATATTGTTGGACTTTTCAGGCGACTCGTCAGTATTATGTACTTTCCTAACGTTGCAGCATAATTCTTCAATATGGCCGTTAACTGGTTGAGCTTTTTGTTGTGTTTTATAACCTCATGTCTCCTCTCTACCTGAATTGACCTATAAGGTCCCGTAAAGGTGTCGAATATCAAAACATCATACTCCTTGTAAAAGCCGAGCTCTAGTTCTCTGATGACTTGCTCCATTTCATCAAAATAATTGATGTGCAGCACATGCAATGGGATATCGTTTTCAAGAGAGAGACCCAATTTGCTCATTAAAATTTCTAATTTAGGGTAAGGAAAAAGGCCATCACTATAGAGGTATAGCACTCTAAGGTTTTGAAGACAACTTCTCAACGCTATTTGTAAAGCCAGCGATGTCTTGCCAGCTCCAGGCTCACCATATATTAGTGTAAGTTCTCCTCTACATAGCCCACCTTCGAGTGCTTGGTCGATTTTCGGCGAGCCAACCCGAAGCTTTATGGTATTCACCTCTAATAAGGGTCTTGCCTCTATTGAGATAAAGTTTACATACCTACAACTCTAAAGG
>QMSF01000156.1 GCA_003649565.1 Thermoprotei archaeon
CTCTATCAGCCTCCCACCTCAAAATGTACTTGTTGCCGAAAATTGGCACCTTAAACCTCTTCTCAATAGTCTAAAGGTCTGTATATTCAACTAATGAGCCATGAGGTATCAGTATGGCATTTAGGCTTAGGAGCTTTTCCTGAATTTCAGGTAATGCGACTTCAGAGAAGCTTTCAACAATAAGCATTTCATCTATCAATTTATTGAATCTACGATAGAGGTTAACCCTCCTTTTAAGGCATATCAACGCAGTTTTGAATCCTTCGTCCTTGGCCCCTCTAAGTATTTGAAGAGCTGAATGGGAACCCAGTGTTGCAATAGTGATTTTTGATAGGTCCACGTTCACCACCTAGTTTTTATGTTATGTCACCACGTCCATGATCCTATTAGTCTCTATGGCCCTCTTTATTTCCATGGCTATTCTTCTGCCAGTTCCAACAACAAATCCATGCTTGAACTTACTGTAAGGTGATGTGGTGACCAGTACTGGGCTTCCAGGAACTCTTGGAGATACGTCAAAGATAACTATGTCCAGATCTGCTGTAACAGCACCTTGAAGAGCGAATGGCCCTATAATACCGGGCGGATACTCCCTCTTGGTCACTTCAACAAACTTTAAGCCTATGTCAAAGACCTTCTCTAGCAGCGATTCCCTTATCGTCGCAGGCATATGACCTACCTCTATGTTCTGTAAGGGTACCTCAACATCGAGCTGTTGTCGAGCTGGCAAATTAACGAAGTCATAGAGATTAGTCTGAAGTCTCCTATCAATCCCTAAGAACTCGAGTTCGTCATCTATCGGGGAATAGAAGTAATTGAAGTTAAAATATGTGCCCAGCACGAACTCCTCTATGACGGCACTCTTCAAGTCCTCCTCAGTTATGATACCTTTCTCTATTCTCTCCTTAGCTTTTCGCCAGTAGTCTTCAGGGCTTGAAGCAGTGAAGAATGCTCTTTCAATCTTCCTCTTGGCCTCTTGAACTTTAACTATGACGAGCCGGTCGATTTCATCTGGAGACTTAAACTTCTTCGGCTGTCTAATGCCAGCTTTTTCAAGCAGGTAATACTGGTTTCTCGGAGCCCATCTCTCCTCAGTCCTCAGCATAGCTCTATTACCGAAAATCGGTATCAGAAACCTGTTTTCGATATCATCATAGGGAACATAAGTGGTGAACGACCTATGGGGCACGAATATCGTGTTAAGCTCTCTTAATCTCTCTTGCACATCCTCATTAACTATATGAGCGAACTTATCGAGGACTATAATCTCATCACATAATCTCTTATACATGAAGTAAGGCCTCTCCCTCCCCTTTTGACATACAACTACAGTCTTGAAACCTTCATCTTTAGCTCCATCCATAACGTCAAGAGCTGAATGACTACCTAAAACGCCTATATGAATATCGCTTAAATCGTACTTCTCCACTATCTTTACGAGATCGCTTCTCGTAATCAAATTAAATCACCAGACAAACGTTAAGAATTCACGATTGATAAATTTTAGCACCAAAAGAGAACAAGAAGTCAACCTTTACTCCCCACGCCTCTAATCTAGAGCTTAACGTATGCACATAGTAAGCTTAAATTATGATGATTTCTTGACCCTAAAATCAGAATCATTTTAAGTTAATACGTACTATGTTATTGCTGTGAGCGATAGCATGACCCTGGAAATCCTATACTCCTACTTTACAGCTTTCATGATGCTATTCGTGGTATTTGACGCTATAGGTAATGTCCCTATATTCTACACATTGACTGAAGGGCTAGAGCTTAGAGAGAGAAGGAGGACCATACAGAATTCTGTTATCATAGCAGGAATCATACTGTTCATCTTCGCTTTAGGTGGAAAACTGATTTTAGACTTCTTTCATATAAGCGTCGATGATTTTAGAATTGCCGGGGGATTGATTCTGCTCATCATAGCTATTGAGGGTTTGCTAGGCAGGGTTGAGGCTATGAAGATTAAGGCTGAGCAGTTAGCTGTTGTCCCACTGGCAACTCCTTTACTTGCTGGTCCAGGGAGCATTTCAGTTGTAATGTACCTTATGGAGGCTGGGTATGGTCCTGGGCCAACCATAGCATCGATAATAGCTAACGTGATCATAGCATGGGGTATATTGACCTATTGCGATAAGGTCTTTAAGGTTCTCGGCAAAAACGGCTCACTTGTTGTTGCTAGAATTATGGCTTTTATACTAGCAGCCCTAGCAATAGCCATGATAAGAGAAGGTGTAATGGGCATTATGGCTTCTCTTCATTAGCTAATATTAATAAGCTCGTAACTTCGTGATCCTAAACCTAGTTTTTCAGAGCTTTCAAGCTGCTTATCTCCACTGACGCCATTAACCTCAAAGAAGGGATTTTTGCCTCCTGCAGCACTTTTAACAAGGTCTAAACAGGCTTGGTCTATCGCAACAGGGTCAAGGCTTGAGAGCAACCCTATATCACCTATAAGAGGCGTCATAACGCATCCCAGACAATCACATCTCGGTGTTACGCTTACCACAGCATTGAGGTATAGAGGCTTAAAGCTCAATGACTTAAGAACTGCTAAAGCGGCATCTGCAAGCCTTATTTGAAGCTTGTCAGTTCCATCACTTGGAATTTCAAGGGCCTTATTGGGGCATAAGAAGTAGCATTCTAAGCACCCAACGCATTTCTCATAGTCTATCCTAGCTTTGTCGCCTTCAACCTTTATGGCTCCATACATGCAACGTTGAGTGCACGAACCACAACCAACACAACTCTCCTCTATAACTATGGGCATGTGGGCTCTGTGCTGAGCTGCCTTTCCCTTCTTGGTCGTACAGCCCATAGCCAAGTTCTTTATTGCCCCGCCAAACCCTGTGGTTACATGACCCTTAAAGTGCGAGACGACAATCATGGAGTCCAAATCCCTAAGTATCCTTGCAACCTCAACCTCCCTAAGCTCTATACCATCGATCTTGACTATGAAGCCATCATCACCCTTAAGCCCATCACCTATAACAATTGGAGCGCCAAGAGTAGCCTGGTTAAACCCTTTTCTAGCAGCTAAATTCAGATAGCTAACACCATTACTTCTAGCACCAGCATAAAGAGTTGTAGTGTCGAAGATCACAGGCTCGCAATTACATTCTCTAACAAAATCCACAACGCATCTGATGAATTCAGGCCTCAAATGAGTAACATTGCCTTCCTCGCCCATATGCACCTTAATTCCTACAACACCCTTTAGAGGTTGTTCGTCAACTAGCTTCTCCAAAAGAATCTTGATGGCATCCTCAAATCTAGCAGCAGCTTTATTCCTCAAATCGTAGAAGTACACTTTAGCCCTCTTAGCCATGATCTCAACCTCCAAGCTTAAATTAAAGGTTATATCCCCTCCTCTAAAGCCTTTAGAGGGGGAAGTGAACATGTCAGCCGAGGCGTTTCTTAGACTTTTACAGTTGAGAATGGATAAGCGCTTTCTGATAGGTAACATGAGCATAAAATATGAAAAAGAGATTGAGGAGAAAGGCATTAAGGATTACGATAAGGTCCTAATTAAGATTGAGAAGCTAGATTCATCGAAGGCGGTTGAGATACCAGCATACTTCCATTGGATCCATACAATGGCTGGTAGGAGACCTCAATTCATAATAATGTCTGAGGAATACGAGTTCCTCTTGAGAGAGGGCTTTAAAGACATGGAGCCGATAAAGCTGAC
>QMSF01000157.1 GCA_003649565.1 Thermoprotei archaeon
GGTTAAGCAAATACTCGTCAGCTATGACAGACACATGCTAGCTGGAGATCCTAGAGAGGCAGAGCCAAAGAAGCCTCGTGGAAGATCAGCTAGAGCTAAGAGACAGAAGAGCTATAGATAGAAGTGGTGCTTATGGTAATAATACCAATAAGATGTTTTACATGTGGAAAACCGATAGGGCACTTGTATGAGGAATTCAAAAAGCGGATTGAAATGGGAGAAGACCCTAAAAAGGTTCTTGATGAGCTGAACGTCAAGAGGTATTGTTGTAGACGCATGTTGATAAGTCATGTAGATTTGATTGATGAGCTCCTTAGATTTAAGAGAATATCGGCTTAAGATGGGAGGGCTGTTTTTGGTAGAGACGCTTATTGAGGATGTCTATGCTAGGAAGGTGTATGATAGTCGAGGTAACCCGACGATAGAGGTTGAAGTGGCAACGACAGAAGGGTTTGGTCGTGCCTCTACTCCTGCTGGTGCAAGCACTGGAATTCATGAGGTTGTACCCTTTCCTAAAGGTGGGATTGACGAAGCTGTAAAGCTGGTGAACGAAGTCATAGCTCAGAGAATCGTTGGTATGGATGCGGCAGATCAAGTTGCTGTAGATGGTCTATTGCATGAGATTGATGGCACCAATAACTTCTCGAAGATAGGAGGAGCGACGGCCCTCGCAATATCAATAGCCGTAGCTAAAGCTGCTGCATCATCCTTTGACATGCCGCTATTTCAATACATAGGCGGTGCATTTGCAACTGAGATACCGTATCCTTTAGGTAACGTTATTGGCGGAGGAAAACATGCTGGTGATAGAGCTCCAAATATCCAGGAATTCCTCATAATTCCCGTTGGTGCCAAGAGCTATGCTGAGGCCATCGAAGTCTGCTTTAAAGTGCATAGAGAAGCTGGCAAAGCCATTAGAAGCATCGATGGATCGTTTGCTGGGGGTAGGGGGGATGAAGGTGCTTGGGCTGCCAATATCTCTGATGAAGACGCTTTAAACGCTCTGAGTAAGGCATGCGACAAAGTGCAAAGTGAGACTGGATGCAAAGTGGTGCTTGGCATAGATATGGCTGCATCTAGCATGTGGAACTCAGAAAAGAAGGTTTATGTGCTTAGAAGAGAGGGGAAAGTGAGATCCCAAGATGAACAACTAAATTACGTGATAGAGATAGCCGAAAAATATGATTTAAGGTATATAGAGGATCCCGTTCACGAAGAGGACTTTGAAGGTTTTAGCCGGCTTGTCAAATCCATAGGCCATAAGACTCTCATATGCGGCGACGATCTATTTACCACAAATGCCAGTAGGATTAGGCGAGGCCTGGAGCTTAGAGCGGCTAACGCCTTAATAATAAAGCCCAACCAGGTGGGAACACTATCAGATGCTTATGAGGCAGTGAAGACAGCTAAAAGAGGCGGTTTAATGCCAGTAATGTCTCATAGATCTGGTGAAACCGAGGATAACTTCATAAGCCACTTGGCAGTCGGATTCCGATGTCCGCTCATAAAGACCGGGATTCTCGGTGGAGAGAGGGTTCTAAAGCACAATGAGCTTATTAGGATAGAGGAAGCATTAGAAAACGTTAAAAGCATGGCTGAACTTCCTTCACAATTGACTCGCTGAGGTGAAGGTGTTGTCTGTTCAACAAAGAGAGTTGCTGATACCACGTGATGAGTACCTGAAGGCTGGAGTGCACTTAGGCACTCATATAAAGACTGTTGCCTTAAGACCATTCATATACAAGATCAGACCTGATGGATTGTGTGTAATTGATCTCGCTAAGACTGATGAGAGAATTAGAATAGCAGCTAAGATGATCGCTAGATATGATCCTCCTAAAGTCGTAGTAGTTTCGTCTAGACAATATGGCTTTAGATGCATTGAGAAATTCGCTAATTTAACGGGGGCTGTTGCCATACCTGGACGTTTCATCCCTGGGACTTTTACAAACCCTAAGCTTCCATTTTACATGGAGCCAGAGCTCCTTATAGTCACTGACGCTAGAGCTGATGAACAAGCAATAACTGAGGCAGCGGAAATAGGCATTCCAATAATAGCTTTATGCGATACCGATAATGACGCTGCATTCGTTGATTTAATAATACCAGTGAACAATAAGGGTAGGAAGTCGCTAGCATTAGTGTACTGGCTCTTAACGCGTCAAGTGTTAAGGGAGAGAGGAGTAATCCCGCCTGACGGCGAGTTACCAGTGCCAGTATCGGAGTTTGAGCCTAGGCTGACGATTGAGGTTTACTCCGAGGAAAGTTAAAGGGCAACACTTAAGCTATCTTCTTTAGGGTGTTGGAAATTGGGGAGGGTTAGGTATCCAGCTGTAGCTGGCTTTTTCTATGAGGGAGATCCCGATGCCCTAAAGAGGAGAATAGAATGGTGTTTTAAGCATAAACTAGGTCCAGGCTCAATTCCTTCAGTTGGAGAAAAGGGTGAAAGGAAGATTATCGGTTTGGTTTCTCCTCATGCAGGCTACATGTATTCAGGACCTGTAGCAGCACACTCTTATGGTGAGCTTGCCAAGGATGGAAAGCCTGATGTCGTGATCATCTTGGGTCCAAATCATACTGGAATGGGGTCTGGCGTCTCCATAGTTGATAGCGGATCTTGGAGAACCCCACTAGGAAGTGTAGAAATAAACAGCGAAATAGCAAGGAGGATTGTGAAGAACAGCGAGGTTATAGCAGTCGACGACTTGGCCCATGAGCAGGAGCATTCAATAGAGGTTCAATTGCCATTTCTTCAATACATCTACGGTAATGAGTTTACGTTCGTCCCTATATGCATGATGCTTCAGATGAAGGATATATGCATCGATGTCGGCAATGCCATTGCAAAGGCTATTAGAGACGTAAATGCAGTGGTCATAGCTTCAACAGACTTCACTCATTACGAGCCTTACGATAAAGCGTATAACAAGGACGGTAAGGTCTTAAAGGCTATAGAATCCCTAGACCCCGAGCTCATGCTTAAATTGGTAGATTCAATTCCAGTATCAATGTGTGGTCCAGGTCCGGTTGCAGCCATGCTTTATGCAGCTAAACAATTAGGTGCTACCAAAGCCACAATACTAAAATACGCGACATCTGGTGATGTCACAGGCGATAAATTCTCAGTTGTCGGCTATGGCTCTGTGAAGATTGAAAAGTGACAATGATGCCCCATTCTCATTCTATACATGTACCAATATGTATATTAGGTCAAGCCATTGTGCAATACAATCAACCTACGTTGTGCTACGTATCACATGAAAACGAGCTTTTAATAACAGTTAATCCAGGTGTTGGAACTTTAAAAGTTGAGGGATTAGAGCCATTTTCGAGTTACATAGAGAGGAAACTGAGAAACATAGTGAAAAAGTTAGAGTTGGACATCAACATCAAAAGCGTAAAACCCTTACCTCTCCTTGATCTATTGATAGCAATCCTCTATGTTGCCTTAAAGGAGAGAGGCACACGGGACACGGTTAATGAAATTTCGAGGAGGCTTAAACTAAGAAGGGAAAGAGTAAGGCTTACTCTAAAGGCCTTAAAGGCAGAGGGTGTTTTAGCCTATCGTGAAAATGAGGGCTTGCTGGAGTTGCAAGAAGAATTTCCTTGGGTTATGGGATTGGGTTTTAA
>QMSF01000158.1 GCA_003649565.1 Thermoprotei archaeon
ATAATGAATATTAAGTCAGGAGGCAATGAGCTACTGCCTATGTTTTTTAGAGGTCCTGGATGAACATAGGGCACTGCTATGACTCCTATTAAAGAGCTTTGAGATGCTGATATGCATAGAAGGTTACAAATAACCTCCGAATCCACACCTACATGATTAAAGACGCCTTCAAGATCCTCCTTAGCTCCTGTTAACCAGTTCGTTATGTAAGCTCTGAAGACTTTTTTAGCGCTTATCCCAACAAGCTTTTCACTCAGTCTGTCTATGCCCTTTGATATTATGATGGCTGGTATGGCCATGATTATAATGACTAAAAATATCTTGAAGTAATTGATGTTGGATATACCTCCATTCAGGACTAAAGCTGATGCTACTAAGGCTAGAATTGGCCATATGATCGACGTTGCACCTGATATGGCTAAACTATTGCCAGTCATGTATCGGTATATCAAGGCGTTAAACGATGCCGCTAAAGCCGTTCCCATCAAAATGACCTCTTCGATTGTTATATCTGCGCCGAGAATGTGGGCTATGAGGCCTAATATTGAGGCTAAAAGAATGAAGTTTATTAGCACTGAGACGTTGGTCATGCTCCTCCTTAGATTCATGATATTGCCGCCTATAGTCAATGATTGAAGCATTGAGAAGATGATGGCTGGAAGCCATATGCCGATGAAGCCTATTGTTAAGATCTTCAAGGGGTTTAGCAAGCCCTCTATTAAGGCGAGGAGTAATGCTGACAAAATTGATGAAATCAGTCCTAGCACGCATATTATCGTCGTTCTAGGCCATCCTGATGCTAGTACCCCTGCTTCAGAGCCTCTCGTAGCCCTCACCTAGCTTTAGTTGTAACGTCTTGTAGAGGGTTCTAATCAACTTTGCTTTATTCAGCGAATTTCTATTGATGGAACCTCATCTATGTGTGCTTCGAGATCCAATAAGAATGAGTTGAACTTGAAGATCGGTATTACGAGAACTTCATTTACTGGCGACTTAAATCCCAAATCCATTAACGTCACGATAAGTGGAATCATTAGGTCTCCGCTTTGAACATGAAGCCCTGCATCCCTCAATGTAGAAGTTAGCTCAGTTAACTTCAGGCACTTGTCTAAGTGCTTGACAGCAGCCTCCTTGATTTTATAGCTTTGATAGCCCTTCATCTTCCAATGTTTACAGTCAAGGCACAGTACTATTTTATGTTTAACTGCCACTACATCGACTTCATACCGTTTTTTATCGCATTTGAATCTCAATGGCGCCTTGACCCTAAAGTTATGGTTTGTCAACGCTTCTACACAGAATTTCTCAAAGTCTCTCCAGCTTAGCCATCTAGATGCTGCCTCTACGTCTATGCCTAATTTAATTGCTTCTATAGCTAAGCCTATGGGGTTCACGACCTTAATCAAGCCGCTTTCAACGTTTATGATGCCTTGAGTTTTAAGCTCATAGAGCAGTTCTTCACTTATATCTAATGCTATATCGCTGTCAGCGGGCAAGTTCTTTAGTTCAAGCATCTTAAGCAGGGCTTCAGCCTTGGCGGAGCTCATTGAATTATTCCTCTTTAACTTCGCCTCGAGCCATTCTTCTCAGTTCTTCAAGGTCTTCATCTCTCCCTTTGACTACGAGGACGTCTCCAGCATGGAGCTTAACGTCTTCTCCTGGATGCAGTATCCAGCTTCCACCTCTCCTTATCGCTATGACCGTTACTGGTGGGCCTTCAGCCCCAAGTTCTGATAGGCTTTTACCAGCTAGGGGAGAGCGTTCTTCAACGTTTACCCTGCCTATGGCCTCTTCAGCTTCGCTCATTGCCACCATGAATATCTCATGAGGTTCGTCACCTCTAAGTACTGGTTGAACCATTTCTCTAGCTGCATCTGCTAGGGCTTCAGCTGCAAGGCCAACTCTCAGCGTTCCCAGAAACTCTGCTGGCTTTTCGCTTTGTTTTGCCAGCTCTAATACAGCCATTTCATAGCGAGTATGAAGCTCATCTATGTACTCTTCAAGCCTTTCAACTTCCTCAGCGAGCTCTCTGCTATTGGTTAGCAATGCTGTATAAGCCAGGTCAACCATGAATTCAGCCACGTTTTTCAACTCTATGAGCATGTCTCTGATCTCAGACAACAAGTCTTTGCTCATGATTTACTCGCCCTCCTTCCTTAGCTCTTCGACGCCTTCCCTTGTGGTCTTTAATATCACAGTGTCACCTGGCTCCACTATGAAGTCCTCAGGTGGATTTATGAGGCGCCTCCTTCCTCTGCAAACGATTAGAGGCGTTACGGTTACGCCGAGCTCTTCGCTTATGTCGGCTATCTTCTTGCCTGCAAGCTTTGAACCCTGCTTAATCCTAACCGGAACTACTCTCTCCTCAACTTCCTTTAAGGACTCGTAGACTACTGGATGCAGCTTAAAGCCCTTGAGGAATATGGTTGCTAAGTCGCCTGCTGCATCTGCTATGCTCTCCATGGCTGACGCTATGACTAATATGGGAGCCAGTTTTTCAGCGTCATCAGCTGTTTCGGAGGCCATTAATATCCTAACATAGAGCATATATAGGAGATCGTCTATGTGTTCTTCGAGTCTCAAAACTTCATGAGCCACGTCTTCAAGATTAAATAGAAACGATGAAAAGGCTAAGTCAACTATCTTCTCGGTTATGTTTTTTATTTCAATCAACAGCTCACGAACAGATTTGGGTTCCTCCAATCCGGATCAAATCCTCCAATAACCGCAGGACTAAGTGTATACATAAATATTTCCAAGTTAGAAATAAGATTAACGTTACCGCTATGAGGCGATTAAGTTGTGATAAAGAAGACAGTCATTCAGGGCTTGACAGCACAGCTTATCTCACTCACCATAGACATCTTTGCTGGCCTAGGCTTAGCATTTATGAGAGGTTCTCTCGAGGAGCTACCTGGAATGCTGATAATGGTTCCAGCTTTTCTCGAAATGAGGGGCAATATAGGGGGCACGCTAGCTTCAAGGCTTGGTTCGGCACTACATATGGGCATCATAGAGCCGAAGCTCAAGCTCTCAAAGGAATTAAATCAAAATCTCCTTGGATCATTTATTCTCAACATTATAGAGTCAGCGATAGTTGGATGTCTCGCTCACTTCATGTGTTTCGCCTTCGGCTTTAAGTCTGCTGGATTTCTAGCATTATTTCTCTTAGCATTAATAGCAGGGGTTCTTTCTAACGCGATTTTAATGGTCATAACGACCATAGCCACGATAAAGGTATATCAGAAAGGTCTCGATCCCGACATAGTAATGGGGCCTTACATAACAACGCTAGGCGACTTTGTCAGCATACCTTGCCTCTTCATATCGGCATTGATCATAATACATTTGGGGTTGTAAGGCATGAGCTTCTACAAAGCTAAGAGCATAATTAAAGAAGGAGCATTGTCAATAACCATAGCTGTGCTAATTAGTAGCTTTGCAGGAGTACTTCTCAATGCTAAGATTGAGGGCTTGCTTGCTATACCATCATTAATGATATTAGTGCCAAGCGTTGCAACCATGGCTGGCAATTTCGGCTGCATGATTGGATCTAGGATAGCAACAGCTCTTCACCTAGGCCTTGTGAGACCTAAGATAGAGAGGAATTCGTATTTGG
>QMSF01000159.1 GCA_003649565.1 Thermoprotei archaeon
CCTTTCTTCAAGAGGCCTATCCAGTAGACCAGGGGTGTCTACAACTTGAGCTATGACTCCTCGCGGCCCCATTATATGTCCTAGGCTTACACTCTTTGTTGTAAAGGGATATTCAGCGACTTCAGGCTTAGCCGTGGAAACGCATTTAACAAATGATGATTTTCCCACATTAGGTGCGCCACTTACAATGATTGTAGGTACTGCAAAGTCAAATGACGGAAGTTTTCTAAGTCTCCTAATCTCCGATAAGAGGCTTAAATCACCCTTGAGTTCCTTGATTATTGATGCAACTCGTCCATAATACTCTCTACGAATTCTCGAAGCTTCAGAAACTGTTGTTGCAGCTCTAAGCTTAGATATGTATTCTCTACTAAGTCTTTCAACCATTGATGCAGCCTTCGAAATTCGAGCCAAGGCTATCTTGAATTTATCAGGGTCAATGATGACGTAAAACAGATCTCTATAAAATGGGTGAAGAGAGTTAATTGATGGTATACCTCTCTTAATACCTCTCAACCTATTAACCATGACAGAGGCAACGGTTCTTACTCTAGTGATTTCCTTCAACTTGGCAATTAACAGCTTATCCCTCTTAGTCGGCATCTTAACGGTTGCTTTAGAAGCCCTCCTAAAGGCCACATCTATTAGTTGCTCAGGAGATGGTATACTAGGCAACTTGCTGAAGGGCTGCTCCGAAGCCATAACGCTCTAATGGATTAAAGTCTAAGATCTTTATTAACTGCTCGTCAACCCGAAAAGGTTTAAACAAGGCTTAGACAATTAAACTGCAGGTGTTCTCATGCAAGGCTTTGGAAATAATGCCTTTAACAGCCAGATAAGTGCACATTGGGCATTAGGTGCTACAACAGTAGGACTTAAGGTCAATGATGGCGTGGTTCTTGACACAGAGAAGAGGGTTAGTTACGGTTTTACTGTGACAAGCAAATCGGCCAAGAAAGTATTTAGGATAACCGATTACCTTGGAATAGCTTGCGCTGGCCTAATAGGTGATATGCAAGCCATAGCCAGGAGCCTAAGAGCAGAAGTTAGGCTCTACGAGCTGGATGTAAACAGAAGAATGCCTGTCAAGGCGGCAGCAAAGCTACTCGCAAATATTCTGTTCGGTCAAAGGTACATGCCATTGATAAGTGAGACGCTGATAGGCGGCTTTGACGATACAGGCCCTCATCTCTACGTGTTAGATGCCATAGGTTCGCTCATAGAAGACGACTATGCGGCACTCGGCAGCGGCTCAACAATAGCAATAGGAATACTAGAAGCTAATTATAAGAAGGATCTATCAATGGACGATGCTAAAAGCTTAGCAATAAAAGCGGTTAAAGCAGCCATAGAAAGGGATGCTTTAAGCGGCGATGGCATCGATATATTAGTAATAACCAAAAGTGGCATTGAAGAGAGGTTTGAAGCCGTTAAATAGCCTAAGGCTTCACTTTAGCAGGTTCACCAATCCTAGAAAGCAATGCAACTCTTGAACTTAAGCTATCAGCTATTAACTGGTAGCCCGTAACTTTGCTTAAGCTTCTCGCAAACTCAAGTATCTGCGAATGCTTAGGCATATTTTCTAACTTTAATCTAAATCTCGAATATCCCAAGTACATGTAGCCCTTGACTTCCACGTACCAAGGTTCAGCCATAACTATTAGCTTCGCAAACCCCTCTAAGTCACCTTCGTGGTCATTGATGCCTTTAATTAACGTTATTCTAATGACTGTAGGGCATGTGAAGCCTCTTAGAAGCTCTAAGCTTTTCAGTAATCTCTGCCAACCATCTGCTAGGCTACTCCTTGACAGTGCCTTGAACTTATCTTCTGATGACGCGTTAACCGAGATGTAAAGTTGTGAAGGCTGTCCTCTATCTAATAATTTCGCCAATCGCTCAGGATACATGCCGTTGGTAACTAGGAAGGTCGTGAAACCCTTACTTCTACAAAGCTCTATAAAATCGCTTAGCTTATCATAGAGAGTAGGCTCTCCAGCTAAGCTTATTGCAAAGTGTCTCGGATGTAAGGCTTCCACGTATCGCTCCTTTATCACCTTTGGATTAGACTTATAACCACTTAATATCCTGAATTGAGCTTTGATAGCCTGTTCGAATATTGTCTTTTCATCGTCATAAGTTATAAAGTCGTCCTCTTTCCATGACGGAGTGCTAGGATCACCTCTCTCTATTCTCCAACAGTGAAGACAGCTATTTGGACATGCTAAGGTAGGTGTCATTTGTATACATCTGTGACTTTCTATTCCATACCAATTTTTATAGCAAAATCTGTTACTCGTTAAGGCAGCGTGAAGCCAATGGCATTTCTTCACCGCTGCCGTCTTCCTACTACCAATTAACTGATATTTCTGCTGTCTTAGTAAGTTAATAATGGTTGAAGTAGTTGATTGTGCTAGCATTTATGTCCTCCCTGAAATCCTCTTTCCAACCTGAGTAACAGGCAGGGTAACATAAAGATTGAGGTGAATCTTTTCGTGTGCTTAACCTTCATAGGTATTGGCCTTACAGGAATCGACCTAACAATTGAAGGACTTAGAGAAGCCCAAAATGCTGACTACGTTTTCATAGACAGTTATACGAGCATTCTACCTGATGGGATACTAAACACGCTTAGCTCCTTAATAGGCAAAGAGGTCAAACCTCTAAGAAGAGCTGATTTAGAAGGTCAAGGATTAGCGAGAATCATGGAATTAGCTAAAAGGAGTAGAGTTGCTCTCCTAGTCGCAGGTGATCCATTTATAGCTACAACCCACATAACCCTCAAAATAGAAGCAGCCAAAGCAGGTATACCAGTGAAGTACAAGCCCTCAGCATCAATACAAACGGTCATACCAGGCCTTACAGGCCTATCAAGCTACAAATTCGGTAAATCGGCAACAATAGTCTTCCCAGATAAAGGACCAAATAACGTAGCCTATGAAACAGTGAAAGACAATAAGTCGCGTGGGCTACACACATTGCTATACCTAGATCTAGAAATTGAAAGTTCAAGAGCCATGACGATAAATGAGGGCATCAAAATTCTCCTTGAATTAGAAGATGAAAAAGGTGAGGGAGTGATAAGTAGCGACATGTTAGTTGTAGGCATCGCAAGAGCCTGCTGGGAAGATAACGTCATAAAAGCCTCTAAGTTATCCAAGATCTTACATTACGATTTTGGTCCTCCCCCTCACGTCCTAATAATTCCTGGCTCTCTCCATTTTATGGAGCTTGAAGCCTTGAAAGTCTTTGCTGGTATGGAGGACTATTAATGAGGCCTTGGGGTACTGATGAAGAAAGGCTTTCAAGGTACTTCAATTACGTGGAAAAAACGATAAGGAATATTGTTATAAAAGCTTCAAATGATCTTAAAGCCAAGATTGAGAAAATAATAGATAATGCAAGGCGCTACTACGAAGACGCAAAGCACTACATGAATTTAAGAGATTACTCTACGAGCTATGTATGCATAGCGTACTGCGAAGGCCTATTAGATGCCCTCAAGCTCCTAAATCTAGTGGAAGTGATTGAAGAATGACTAAAAGTAGAAAGAAAGTTATGATCGCCGGGGTATTTGACATAATACACCCTGGACACATATACCTCATATCAAAAGCA
>QMSF01000160.1 GCA_003649565.1 Thermoprotei archaeon
TATTCTATGTCGATCGAGGATTAAAACAGGCTTACGAAAAAAGTTTAACCAAGCCTCATTGGGAACTTGTCGGAAATCAGCCAAAAGCAATCGATATTGTAAAAAGAACGTTGCTCGGGGAGGTAGCAATTTCTGCTGTGCAGGGGCCGCCTGGTACCGGTAAGACCAGCGTACTGGAAAACTTTGCAGAAGAATGCCTAGACGAGATAGTTACCTCAAAAGAACGAAACCTTTATGTATATATCGCACCAACGAACTATCTCACTTATTCAGCATTCATAAGGATAACGAGCATTCTCCTTCGAAAAGGGTTCACGCTCAGAGATGTAATATCGACAATCAGAATATACGGTTCAAAGATAACGACAGATCCATCTCTTCCTTCATTAAACTTTACCGAGAAACAGCGATTAACTATTGAAGAATTAAAACAGTTAAACGGAGATATCCCAACAGATTCGGTCAGACTAGTTTTCACAACTGAATTCCAACGGATTACCGGTAGATTCGCTGGAAGCCCGCCTAAAGCAATTAGACTAGTCGTAGACGAGGCAAGCAAGACCCCGTATTTTAGAGCACTTTTACCCTTAGCAGATAAATTAGCAAGAGAAAGCGAAACATATTACCCAGAGTCAATGGCTGTATTAGGAGATCCAGAGCAAGCAATAGTAGTTCCAGAGGAGTATAGAGAAAGGAATATACCATTATTAATGAAATACGTCGAAAGGGTGCTGAAAAGAAGAAATCTCTTCGATGAACGTTGGATAATGCTTGACAGGACATACAGACTACCAAGTCCTTCTGAAAGACCGATAAGTCACGGGTATTATAATGGTAGGCTAATAGCATACTATAACTCTGAGCAACGGTTAAAACCAATCGAAGAGATAATAATTGATAATTCACGAAAGGCTAGAAGAATTTTACAAGATTTAGGAATAAACGTAGGAAGCTCAAAAATAAAGGCTTTGCTTGACGCTATAGATGAAGCTTACACTTCTAGGATTCCGATATTGATGATCGAAACGAGACGTTTTAAGGGAGGAGACACGTACGAGCAAGTGAGGTCGGAGTTAGCTTTTATAAGTTCTGCTTATCTCCAAGCATTATCTAAGCTCTCAAGCGACTATCAGCCTTCAATGGTAGTAACAGCACCTTACAGTGACCTAGTAAATAATGTTTCGTATGGATTTAACATGAGAGGATTAACACCCAAAATAGGAAAGCCTCAGTGCGTGACAGTTCAATCAATGATTGGAGGTGAAGCAGATATCATTGTAACTATGTTAGGAAAGGAATGGAGTGTTCAAGATGCAGGGTATACTGCTTATAGATGGTTTGAGCCCGAAACGATTTATCCGAGAGAACCCGAACTACTGAACGTTCAATTGAGCAGACATAGAATCGGGATGATAATTATAGGATCCGTAGAGAACATGAAATATTTGCATGATAATAGGAGACGTATAAGAACTACGTTCAGTGAAATGTTAAATCTGACGGAGGAAGGAAAAGTGATAAAAGTTAGTTTACGTTAACCTTTCGATATCATTTTCAGTAAATAGAGTTTCCGCCCTCTAGCTATTCTATTACAAAGTTTCTCAATAATTACTTTCAAATTATGCTTCTTGGCTAATCTCATGATGATGCGATGTAGGGGGATGTACGCTCCACCTAGGAACGAATCCCCAATAGTGTACCAAGCTTGCCATTGTAATCTTTCAGCTAATAATGTAAGATGTTGCTCAAAGTAGTAGGCATACTGTTTTACAAAGAGCGAGTAACCTTGCTTCCTAGATCCTGTTATTTTCCTGACAATACTATTGACGTACCTCTCATCACTTACCTTTTTCCACCTGCGAACTCCTGCTTCACAAGAAACTAATTGCATCGATCTCAGTCTACTTAAGTCTTCACTATCATTAGCAAGCCCGCACCAATATAAAGAGAGTTGAGAATGCCTAATATAATCTATATTGTTCATGAAAGGCGGGCTCGTTAGGATTCCATCAAACTTCTCTGGAAGCCAGCTGGTTGAATCCGCAAGAATTAAATGAACACTGGAGCTCTTTAAGAAGCGTAAATCATTAACAGCCAAATGTACTTCCTGAAGAAATTCTTCGAACAATTTCTGACGAGAATAGATCCTTTTACATTTCCTGCGGAATCGTGGCGCTGGTGATTTCATGAGTTTACTATATCTCTCAGCTATCTTACAGAATAGCGTTAGTAATAGTGGTTTATATTTTCTAAGAGTAGGCAATTCTAATAGATATCTTAAATTTCCTAAAATTGACAGGTTTTTAGAAGTGTAATATTTTTCCAAAGCTTTAGTTGGTATAAATATATCGTCATCACTTTTGCTGAGTACGGAGCTCACCCTCATTACTAGTTGTTCTGCTGATGCTATTGGTGTTGTCTTCGCTTTTGACACGAGAAGCGCCCATGGATTCGCATCTATTCCGATACACTCTACACCCCTTTTCTGTGCCTCGATTAGTACTGTTCCTGTGCCTACAAATGGATCGATTACTAACTTACATCCAGCCTCGCTAAATTCTTTGAAATATTTTTCTACTAAGTTGCTCGTTAAGCCATGTTCGGTAGCAACATATATCCTGTGTATCGGTTTATCCTTCCATTCATTAACTTTCTCCATCCAAAGCATAAATTCGTAATGCATATTTAAAAATATCCGCATTTTTAGCTACGCACATTCTAAATACTTAGACGTTCTCCTAAATCTCATCACAATGTATAAATTAGCCACGCTCTTTAGAAACGTATTGTTCCCTCGAGTTTATTCACGCCACGTATGACCGCATTTTTCGCACCTGTACAATACAACAATTTCTCCCCATTGAGGAATAGATGTATATGAAATTTTTACTGACCCGCATTTCGGGCATCTTAATTCCAATTTAACCTTCTCCTTGATATCACGTAACAACATTTGTAGACTTTGAATGCTCTTTTCTGATGATTCAATTTTATCTGAAAGAGAATTAGCCTCTTTTTCAAATTCTTCTGCTCCCTTTTCATTCTCTAATGCTCTTTCTATGAGCGCTTTGCCTATCAAAGTATTTTTATTATGTAAGATGTTTCTCAATTCTTCCCTTTTTTCATTCAGAATCTTTTCAAGTTCGTCCATTAATTCAACGGCATCAGACAAAAGTTCTTCCAACTCTTGTTTATACGAATTTATCGCTAATTTTAATTCATGTGCTCTATCAGGCATTTGAGTTAAGAGTTCTTCACCTTTAGCGATTCGTGTCTTTATTTGAAGAACTCTTTTGGCTAACTCGAGTATTTTATCTGGGAAACTGTCACTTTTATTCTGATGCTTAGCATTGTGTATTTGCATCAAATAAAGAATCTAGTGTAGAAAGAAAAGCTTTTCGGCAATAGTTTTCTTAGCAATATCTGGGATACGCAAGTTTTTACGGTAATCTTACTTAAGCTTCCTAATCACTACTATTTTCGTCCCATTTCTCTTACTAGGTATCCACTCTAAGACAGCTCCAAAATCTAACTGCAAATATGTTAATGGATTGAAGTTACTTTGCGGTAACGTAAGTGATTAATTGATTCTCTTCTAAGATGTTCTTCA
>QMSF01000161.1 GCA_003649565.1 Thermoprotei archaeon
CTTTTACTCCAGCTAGTCTCAGTACTACCTTGGCGGTATCGCCAGCTACAAGGCCTGTTCCTCGTGGTGCTGGTATTAAGGTCATTTCTACACTGCCAGCTTTACCCCAAGTTCTGATTGGGACGCTATGAGGTTTACCGCATCTGCACTCCCAGCTGCCACAGCCTAGTCTAACAGGGATGACGTTTAGCTTTGCTTCAGCTATCGCCTTATCTATGGCTTCTCTCATTTGTTTAGCCTTAGCTGCTCCTAATCCGACATAACCAGCTTCATTGCCGACAGCAACCACTACCTTAAATCTTGACGTTTCGCCAGCTTACGGCCGCCTAGCCTATTGCTAGGCGGTATCCGTCTGCTTTTGAACTATCTTTACGTCTATGACCTCATGCTTTAGATCTGGGAGCAGTACATCGACTATTTCAGGCTCCTTTATAACTAAGTTGTTTGCGAATATCTCGTCTATGCTTGTTATCTTGCCTTCCTTTACCAATCTACCTACATATGTTGCTGGGACCCATGCGTCTAGCGAGGACATACTCATCAACCTCTAACTCAACTGATAGTGAAAACCTACATGCTAAGAGGTTTATTTTAAGCTTTCTTTTCATTCGTAGGAGGCTCTGTCTTAGCAATTTGCAGCTCTACTGACTGCTCTATTCGTTTCTTCACTTCTTCGAATTTTTCAGGTATGGTTTCAGGGTCAAAGCCTGATTTTAGGTAGGCTGAGAATTGCCTTTCAAATCTCTCTGGATCCTCGTTCTTTAGTAGCTTGGCATATTCAGCTATGTGTAAGCCCTTAATTCTCTCTTCAGATGGGAATATCTCAGGACTATGAGGTACCTTGAGGCCAGCGTCTATAGCTCCCTTCAAAGCGGCGAAAACCCTAGCTCCTTTTACTGCTCTATGTAAGCCTATATACAATATGGCCTCCTTAACCCCTGCCTTTAAGGCTCTTAGAGCAGCAAGGTAGCCAACAAGGTAGGCTGCAGGTGTGTTCTTGCCTGAAGCTGGCCAGCCGAATTTAACTCTTAACTCTCTACCAGTTGCCTGAGCTAAGACGACATCGCCCTTGACTTCAGGTTTAACTACTTGAACTATTACCTGAGAGCATGTTTTTCTAACGACTAAGAGTGGTTTCCCCGATAGTAACATTGCCCTTCTTACTCTATAATTCGTTAAGCCTTTTCTCCTTCTCTTGAATGGTACGCGCCTTAGGACTTTTCTTTTAACCAATTTAGACCCTCCTTAGCAGACCATGCTCCTTTATGTAGGTTTTTAGATGTGCTTTGCTATGGAATACTCCTCCTTTGACCATTCTATACAGCTTTCTGTAGGTCTTTCTGTCGATCATCTTTCTATCTCTTAAGTACTTTAGGAGCTTTCTCAATGCTCTGACCCTAGCGACCCAAAGTCTCTTATCCATATTGGCCTTCGAGCCTTTTCTAGAGCCTTCACCTTTTCGCAGTCCCTTACGCCTTTTAAGGCGTCTCAATCTTGCTCTAACCCTACTTGTACCTTTAATTGGTTTAGCTGATATGACACCTTCCTCTATGAGCCTTCTAACATCATCTTTAGTTATGGCTGATGCTGCTTCATCTATCCTCGAAGGGTCTATGTAGACCCTACCTTCTCCAATACCTAATACCTCTGCTGCTAGTCTTCTTACCATGCTCAGATTCATGATTCAACACCAACTGCATTGAGGACTCTAAGCCCTAAACTCTTAGCCTTCTCTATTATCTGAAGGCGTTTCCTCCTTCCTACGGTATGAGCTATTCTAACGCAATGGACTTTAGGGTCAAGGTTCTCAAGATCCTCAGGCCTATGAACTAATACCTCAATTAAGCCTGAGGGATGAAGACCCCTAACAGCCTTAGGATTGCGGTAACCTATCCTAACGAGAGGAGGATAACCTTTTCTACACCACTTTATCTTGTTGTCTATGCCTCTTGGCTTTCTCCAACGCTCTTCATCTATTCTCTTAAGCTTTAAGGTGTTGAGCCTTCTAAACTCTGGCCTTGTTCTATTCATCTTCAATCTGAGCTTTAAGAGCCTCTTCGCAATACCCTTCAACGCATTAACCTCCAGGCTTACCCCATCAATATATCGCTAAACTTAAAAACTTTCATGATGTAGATTGAAGATTACACAATGCTCTTGCCTTTGCGCTCATATATGAAGATGCCGTCCATGAAAACTCTTGGGTCATAACCCTTTGTCTTGGTTGCCTGCTCTATGTTTGCAGCTGTTTGGGAGACTTCTTCTAAATCTATGCCCTCTACTATTACATCGTCTTCCTCGATTCTCACCTTAACGTTGCCAACTATTTTGGCTACTCTTTTCTCCTTTTCTCCTCTGAAGTTCTCTATGACGACCTTGTCGCCTTCAACCTTGACGTTCATTGGAAAGTGCGAGTATACTATCTTAAGCTTATAGATGAAACCTTCGGTAACGCCTTTAATCATGTTCTCTATGTGAGAAGCTATCGTCCCACATATGCTCTTGCCTCTTTTACCCTTAATGTACGATTCGACTATTACCTTGGAGCTCTCTTTTTTAATTGAGACTTTGGCATGAGAGAAATCCCTTACTAAGGTTCCCTTGGGTCCTGTGACTACGACTTTTGCGGGTCCCTCAATTTTTACTTCTACGTTTTCTGGTATCTCTACTTCTTCAACTGCATATGGTTGGTAAAGTAGCTTCATTTCCTCAACACCTAGTATACGTATGCTAATAGGACGCCTCCTATGCCAAGCTCTTTCGCTTCTCTATGTGTCATAACGCCTTTGGATGTCGACAATATCAAGAGGCCTACATCTGGAGATGGTAAAAACCTCTTTTCCCATTTTTCAAATTCGTTTTTCTTTACTGGAAATCGAGGCTTTATGGCGCCGCAGTTATTGATCCTACCTAACAATTGAACTCTAATTTTTCCAAATCGACCATCATCTATATACTCGAAATTGCCAATATAGCCATGTTTTAACATTACTCTAAGCACATTAGCTATGAGCTTTGATGCGGGCATTATTAGCGCTTCGCTTTTAGCTCTCATCTCGCAATTCTTTATTGTTGTCAAGGCATTTGCCAGCGTGTCGTTCATGACCATGCTTTTCACCTCTACATGAACTTCTTAAAACCGAGCTTAGGCGCAACTTCTCTAAAGCAACGCCTGCATATCATGAGGCCATATTTGCGAATAAGAGCTTCATGAGTGCCACAAATTCTACATTGCCTGCTACCCTTACCGAATTTTCTTTCTTTTGGTGGTCTGTACTTTCCCAAGCTTTATCACCTCTATATGACTTTCACTCCAAGGAACTCTTGGACGAACTTTATGCTTTCCTCTCTTATTACTCTATGGTTCTTACCTATATCTGATCTCTTTCTCCTCCTTCTCATTACTCGATAGCCTGGTCTTTCTATGGTCACGCAAACGTCAAAACCAAATATACCAAGCATGGGATCATACTTTACGCCAGGTAGGGATATGTGTTCTTTTATTCCAAATGAGAAGTTGCCATATTC
>QMSF01000162.1 GCA_003649565.1 Thermoprotei archaeon
CAACATAAAGATGTCGAAATGCGAAATTCTAGATACTGTTAACGATGATCAGGCAAGGCAGCATGTTAAGGCTATGATGTCTTTACTTGAGGTTGAAGTTGCATCGAAAGCTCTTGTAGAAGCTGTTAAGCAGGGAGTAAATCCCATAGTGCTTTTTGATGGAAGCTTGTCATCTATCATCTTAAATCAAAGCCCTAGACAGCCATCGATTAGAGGATTGACGATTAAGACGCTTTCATCACTCGTTGAAGAGGGTGATGTAATCTTCATAGCTAAGAGAAGCAGCAATACGCTTTATGAGAAGGGCATGCCAGATATGATGCTCTTTAGCTTTATGCCCATGGGTTATAGCAAGCCGCATGTGATGAAAATATCGGAGCTCTACAATATACCTGAGGCTTTGCTAGATCACTTGGGGCTAACTTCGAAACTTAAGGTTATAACGATATTTTACGTTAAGCTTGCGCATAGAAGCCCCCTGCTAAAATTTGAGGTTCCTGGAGTCATATCTGAAAGTGAGGCTTATGAGGTGATCTCTAGGATTAAGGAGGTTTCACCTGCAGGCTACCCGGTTCCGCTTTTCGCTGCTCATAATAGTGTTAAGCTTAGCTCTATGACGTTAAGGAGGGCTTTATCTCTCATGGGTATCAGGATTCTAAGTGGAAGGGAAGTTTTGAGAGAGGTGTCTTTGTGAAGCTGAGGGAGATAGGCCTAGTTGCAAAGTCTACGCCAACTACTGTGTACATAATTGCTTATGAGGCACCTCAAGTTGCAAGTTATCTTTATTCTGAAAGTCATGGTATGAGAGTTGTAATGGTTGTTACAGATGTCGAGGCTGCCGATGAGGCTTTTAGTAGAGTATTTGATTCGAAGGAAGCAGAATTGATGGCTAGATATGCTAAGGCTACTGGTGCATTAAAGATCATGGTTAAAGCCTCTCCTGTCGTTGATTTGATCATTAAGCGTAAACCTCAAACTCCAATACCGCCTAGAACTCCTGTTTACATAGCTTCTAAGGATGTGCTAGAGGAGGCATTTTCAGTATGCTATGGTGCTTTTACTGAGCTATACTCCGATTCACCTTTATCAAGCTGGGTGAGAATAGGGGTCTTAAGATCACATCCTGACGTTGAAGTTAAGGTTAACATCGATGCCGTATTGTCAAAGCACTTAGCGGTCTTAGGTAGTACTGGCAGCGGAAAAAGCAACATGGTTGCAGTGCTTGTCGATAGAATCGCAGGGCTTGGCGGGCAAGTCATGATTATAGATAGCCATGGAGAATATTCGGATATGGAGGTTTTATCTGATGGTGTTAGGCTTGTTCATTTTGAGGCTAAGGTCAATCCGCTGAAGATAAGCCCGCCTGTGTTAGCTTCAACATTAATACCAGAAGCAGCAGCTACTAAGCAGAGAAATCTTCTCAGAAAAGCCATCAGGGAGCTTAATGCATTGTATTTGAAGTCTGGAAGTGATAGAGTTGATGCTGAGAGGAAAATTGCTGATTTAATTCAAAAAGCCGAAAGGGAACTAGATGTAGATGTTGAAGATTCAAGCGGTAGAAGATACTTAAAGGCCCTTTATGCCATGATAATGAAAATGAGGGATTCTGGTATAAGTGGAACTAAGAAAGACGTCTTTGACAGCATCCTCCTCAAGTTGGAGAAGAACATAGTGGAATACGACATTTATAGCACAGATGTAATAGATCCTGTTGATCTGCTAGAGCCAGGCGTCATAGTTGATGTCGATGTTTCGCCTTTACCGGATGCTGCTAGGGATGAAGTAGTGTCGTATATTTGTAGGCAAGTGCTCCAAAGGTCTATGATGAATAAGCTGCTGCCAACGCTAATAGTCGTTGAGGAAGCCCACTTATACCTGAAGAGCAGCTCCGAAACAGCTGCTAAACAAGCTATCGAGAGAATAGCGAGAGAAGGCAGGAAATATGGTGTTGGATTGCTTATAGTCTCTCAAAGGCCTAAGAGGCTTGATCCAGATGTTTTGAGCCAAATGAATAGTCTATGCGTGTTGAAGATAATGCAACCTGAGGATCAAACCTATGTTAAGCAGTATAGTGAGTGGCTTACAGATGAAATGCTTGCTGCATTACCGACTCTTGAGAGAGGAGAGGCAATTCTTCTCGGAGAATGGGTGAGAATGCCTGTTGCAGTACTAATAGACAAACATGAGGGCAAAAAGAGAGGCGTAACTGTAAGCGCCGCTAAAAGCTGGATTAAAGCAAGAAAGGAGAGAAAGGAGAAGGTGATGAAGGAAATAGAGGAAGAAGAGATGCTTAAGAAGGCAGAGGAGATATTTTAAAATATATTTTACTCAATAGATCCTTTTCACTATCGCTTTGGATTGATCAAGCCCTTTCCACACTATTACTAAACCATACCTCCTCAGAATCTTATTAGCTTCTTGGAGGTCTTGGACACCAAAAGTCTTTAATGTATTGAGCACGTTCTGTAGAGATTCCTCTTGAATTTTCGATAAGTAAGAGGCTATAGCTTTCTCATCGATTTGGTCGAGAGGAGATTTACTTTCCTTAGGCGTTATCATGCCTCTCTGCTTCTCTAATTCTCTCAGTATTGGCATTATATCGGACAGCCTTAGCTTGCCTTCAAATACTATCACTTTGCCTTCTGGCAGGCTTGATAGTGTCTCGTCGACCTTTTTCGTGCATGCAAGGTCTTTGCTAATTGCTATTATTATGGGCTCCTTGATTGCCTCAAGCTTCCTAATTTTCCTTTCTATGTAATCTGGAGTCCAAAAGCCCATTATCTCAAGGTATACCTTGAGGCCTTTCTTCGTTAAGGCGAAGTCTGGTATGAATATGGAGTTTTCAGCAATTAACGGCTCTGGCTCTCTAGTTATTTCCCAGCCTGAACTTAAAGTCTTAAACTTAAGCATAAAGTCCTCTTCAACCATGCTGTCGAAGGTCTCTTCGATTGGTGGCCTACTGGGCATAAGGTTGCTATAGCGTTCATCAAGCTCCATTAAGAAGTGTCTCTTCATGTGATAGATGTCAGACCGTATTCTCCACGTCCTTAATCGGAGGATTAATGGGATTATCCTCGCCATTCGAGTGCCATATCTTCTAGTTAAGGTTAGTGTCGAAGCTGGACCGTCTATGTGGAGTTTCACTATGCCGTTCTCCTTATCAGCTATGTACATTAAGCCAAGCCTTTTCACCATTCTCAATAAGCTTTTTGCTTCACTGCCAGTCATGTTTGCTATCAGGCTCATGGAAGTGGCCTTGAAGATAAGCGTTTGTAGCAGTGATAGGTTGTATTGCCTTAAGAGGTCTATTGGATGAGGTGCATCAAACTTCGTTATTACCTCTGAATCGTCATAGCTTGCATTGAAAGCTTCTACTACTTCTTCCATTGATGCGTTAAGCCTTCTAGCTGCTTCACTTAATATCTCAATTCTCGCTGTATCTGTAATTGCAAAGCCTCTTTCTGAGGATACCGCGAAAACAGTTTTGCGTGCTATGTCTGGCGGTATCTTAGTC